>JBCBZW010000035.1 GCA_039815145.1 Pseudomonadota bacterium | reverse complement strand
GGTGTTTTTTCTTTTTTTGGGGCGGGGGGGGGGGGCGTTTGGCCCCTCGGTGGGGGCGGGGTCCAACCCCCCCCGCCCCCCCAACGGCTACTGGTTCACACTTTCGCCCCGCATATATACATATCCGGTACCGGGTCGCCGCTCGGCGGTCGTAGCTGTTGGTAGAGTTCGCCGAACCCCTATTCGTTCTCGAACAACAGAGAGAGCCTATGAGCACCGCAGTTGACCACGTAGCCGAATTGGCCAAGGCACAAGAGGAGAAGAAGCGGTTTCGAGTTTGGTTCGAGTCCGCCATGATGATGGTGGATAACACGCCAGCCCCCCTCATGTGGGCTAACGCGGAGCAAGACTTCTGCATTTCCTATATGAACACGGCGGGTCGCAAGAGCCTGAAGGCCCTGAGCGACCACACGGGCGTGTCGCCGAAGGACATGGATGGCGCACCGCTCGGACGTCTGTTCGGCGCTCAGGCCTCCACCCTGCCGAACCTGAGTGACTCGAGTCAGTTGCCGTGGCAATCGCGGGTGGTGTTTGGCACCCAAACCCTGGATTTTCAGATTCGCGCGATCCTCGACCGCAAGGAACAGTATTGCGGCGCCATGATCACGTGGTCCGATGTCACCGATCGGGTGAATCTCATCCAGAGCTTCGAGGATGACGTCTACGGCGTCGCCAACGAGATCGGCCGCTCGGCCGACCAGCTCATGTCGAGTGCAGAAATCGTTCGCAGCGGCTCGCGCGAGTCGGCGCAAGGCGCAGAGCAGGTGTCGGGTGGTATCAACTCCGTAAGCGCCAACCTCAATGACCTGGCGTCCGCCGGCGAAACGCTGGTCACCGCCGTGGCTGAGATCGGTAAGCGTGGCAAGGAGTCGAGCGATGCCTCCCAGCTCATCGCCCAGCAGGCGGGCAACGCGGACGAGAAGGTCAAAGTGCTCGCGGAGGGCACCTCGCAGATCGGCGAAGTGCTGCGGCTGATTACGGAGATAGCTAACCAGACCAACCTGCTCGCCCTGAACGCCACGATCGAGGCGGCGCGGGCCGGTGAGGCCGGTCGGGGGTTTGCCGTGGTGGCGAAGGAAGTGAAGTCACTCTCGAACAAGACCTCCGAGGCGATCTCGAACATCGAGCATCAGATCCGCGCGATCGAGACGGCCACCTCGGGTGCCGTGGCGGCCCTGGCGGAGATCCGCGAGTCCATCGGCTCGGTCACCGACACCGGTGAGCAGATCGGCTCGGCAGTGGACGAGCAGAGTCACGCGACGGATCAGATCCAGTCTCTGATCAGCGAGATTCGGCGTTTGATGCAGGATGTGGCCCGCCATACGCAGGGCGCCACGCAGCGCATCTCGAGCGCTGGCCAGGCGTCCGAGAGCTTGCATGTGGATGTGGGCGATCTACGGGAGGTGTCGGAGCGCCTGCGCTCGCAGGTGGAGAACTTCCTGGCCGCGATTCGTGGCGGTGGCGCCTAGGGGCCCGCGCGCCGCACGCCTGTTTCGAGACTGAAGAAAACCCCCTGCGGCTATTCGCCGCAGGGGGTTTTTTGTGTCCGTCGATGGTACGTGTCCGTCGAGCGAGACGCGCAAAAGCAAAACGCCGAGGTCCCCGACGGCCCTCGGCGTTTGCCAGCGTTAGCGTGGGGGTGTCAGCTCACAAAGAAGGACACGTTACCCATGCCGTAGCGGGGCACGTCCACCTTGAGGTGGGCGGCGTTGCCAGCACTCACGATCTCGTTGGCCGCATCGTCGAGCGCCTCGCCGGGTGCGTGGATGCCGCCGAGCTTCAGGTGGGGCGTCTTCTCATCCATCAGCAGACGCGTGCAGAGGTTCATCACCTCGTACAGGTTGTCCACCATGGGCTTGCTCAGGCTGCCGTCGGCGATCGCATCCTCGGCGCCAGCCTTGGGGATCAACGACAGGGCCGAGCCCGCGAAGGCGCCGAACTTGGTGTCGCAGGCGCTGACGGCCACCAGCTTGCCCTCGTCGTCGACGAAGGTGGCCAGGTAGCCGGCGTTGGGGTCCACGGGCGATCCCTCGAAGATCTCCGTGTCCTCGCCGAACACCATGCCGAGCATCTCGGTGGTGGACTCATGAGTAGGAACTAGGAAGTTTGGCACGTTACTTATCCTCGTTGACGTCAGGCGATGATGTCCGTTAGGGCATCTTTGAAGCTATCCGGAGTGAACGGCTTGGCGATCAGGAACTTGGCGCCAGCCTCGCTGGCACGGGCGCGCATCTCTGCACTCGCCTCTGTAGTGACGAACCCGAAGGTCAGACCCAGGCCCTTGTCGCCATGCTCTTCGCTCTCTTCCTTGAGCTTCTCCAGTAGTTCGATTCCAGTCATGTTGGGCATGTTCCAGTCCGAGAGCACCACGTCGGGCCTCTCTTCGCCGATCGCGTCGTAGCCCTTGGCGCCGTCTTCGGCCTGCACGATGTCGTGACCGCCAAAGCCGGCCTGGCGCAGGCATCGAACGACCATCAGTCGCATCGCGATGCTGTCGTCCACAACCAGGATCTTCATTGTTAAGTCTCCTATCGGGGTAGATATCGTTTGGCCTTCGCCGCACGAGCAAAGCGTTCGGACGCCTAGCGAGCCTTGCTAGCGCATCACCATCTCGAAGGGTGTCGGCTGCGTGCGCAGTAACTTGAGAGCAGACAGTCGATCGGGTCGAGGAACTGAGGGGGCCCTGCAGCGGTGGCATCGGGAATGCCGAATGGCGCACAGATTCCTTACGCGCCAGAGGATTCCATACGGTCGTGCCTCCAATTACGCGCAAACGGGTCGATAGCAGTCTCAGCGATCCGAGAACGCGCGGCTGCTCGATGAGAGAGCGAGCAGCAGGTGCCCCCGACAGCTACCCAGGAAACGAGGACCGATGGCCATCACCAACGAAACAGCGACGGAGTCTGCCACCGAGTCGACCACCAACCAGTATCTCACCTTCATGCTCGACGGCGCCGAATACGGGGTCGACATATTGCGTGTGCAGGAGATTAAGGGGTGGGACACGGCAACCCGCATTCCCAACACGCCCGAGTTCGTCATGGGGGTCATCAACCTCCGCGGCACCGTGGTGCCGGTCATCGATCTACGCCGCCGCTTTGAGCTCGACCCCCTCGAGTACAGCAACACGACGGTGGTGGTGATCGTGAAGGTGCAGTCGGATGCTAAGCGCGAGCACACCTTCGGGTTCGTCGTGGACGCCGTGTCCGAGGTGTACTCGGTGCCTCACGAGAACATCAAGCCACCGCCCGAAGTCGGCACGTCCGTGAACATCGACTTCGTGAAGGGCCTGGTGACCGTTGACGAGAAGATGTTGATCCTGCTGGACATCGACAACCTGGTCGATTCGCACATGCAGATGGATGAAGAAGAGGCAGTCCACTAGGACTGCGCTCCGATTAAGAACACTACGCTAGTTAGGTAGAGGATTGGTCATAAGAGCGCCCGAGAGCGCCTCCTTCCCAGTCCTCTTACACGACATACGCAGGCACAGGAACTAGACGACGTGGCTAAGATTCTTGCGGTTGACGACTCGCCCTCGATTCGGCAGATGGTGACGTTGGTGTTGAAGTCTGGCGGACACGATGTCGTGACCGCCGAAAACGGCGTCGAGGCGCTCGAGTTCGCCCAGGACGAGGATGTGAACCTCGTCGTGACCGACGTCCACATGCCGGAAATGAATGGGATCACGTTGATCTCGCGCCTGCGAGAACTCGGTGGTTACCGATTCACTCCCATCCTGGTGCTGACCACCGAGTCGAGCGCTGAGATGAAAGCCAAGGGGAAGTCCGCCGGTGCCACCGGTTGGATCGTAAAGCCCTTCAGTCCCGACTCGTTGCTCGCAACGGTCGACAAAGTGCTGTCCTGACCCCGAGGAGATACGTCGCATGTCCGACTTCGACATGTCCGAAATCACGGACATTTTCTTCGAAGAAAGTGTGGAAGGGCTCGAGGTACTCGAAGCCGGACTCCTACGCCTAGAACCAGGTGAGCCCGACGCCGATACGGTCAACGAGGTGTTCCGCGCTGCGCACTCCATCAAGGGTGGCTCCGGTACCTTCGGCTTCGAGGCGATCGCTGAGTTCACCCATCATATGGAGACGCTGCTCGATCAGATGCGTTCGGGTGAGCGCAACGTGACCGAGCCGGTCGTCGCGCTTCTGTTGAAGTCCGTCGATTGCCTACGAGATATGCTAGGAGCGGCCAAAGAGGGCTCTGCCCACGATACGGCCCGAGTTGCCGATTTGCAGCAGAAGCTCGAGACCGAAGTGGCTGCCCTGGGGCAGGGCGGTCCGGCGGATGCCGCCGCGGGCGGGCAGAGTGCCGCCGGCGATGCAGCCACCGCCACTGGGAAGGCCTCCGCCGAAGCTGCGCAGGGCGCACCGGGAGACGCGGGCGCAGCCGAACAACCGGCTGCCGGCGCGACGCAGGCTGCCGGGGAGGCAGCGGACGATGGGCAGCGCGACGTGACCGTCAAGTTCGCTCCTCATCCGAACATGATGGCGACGGGGAACTGCGTCCTCAGCCTCACGCGCGATCTCGCTGCCCTCGGGGCGGTCACCCCCAGCGTCGCCCTCGACAAGTTGCCGGCCTTCGGTGAACTCAATCCCGAAGCTTGCTACCTGGACTGGACCTTCGTGGTGCGCACGGCTGAGAGCCTTCAGAGTGTGCGCGACGTATTCGACTGGGTGGAGCTCAGCGCCGATATCGCCATCAGCGAAGCTGCTGCAGCAGTGGCGGGTGAGACAGGCGACGAATCAGGCGCCACCCCGGGCCAGGCGCAGGCGGCAGCACCACAGGCCGCCGCCAGCGCTGCGCAAGCATCCCCTGCCGCGTCGCCTGCAGCCGCGCCTGCGCCAGCAGCCGCGCCGAGTGCGCCTGGTAAGGCCGAGGCCGCGCCCGCTAAGGCCGCTCCGCCGCCCGCGAGTGCGCCGGCATCCGCGGGCGGTGCTAAGCCCCCTGCTGATCCGCCGAAGAAGTCTGGCGGTGGCGGTGGCGGTGGCAGTGAGTCCACGTCGATCCGCGTCAGCATCGACAAGATCGACAACCTGCTCAACCTGGTAGGTGAGCTCGTCATCACCCAGTCGATGCTGAGGCGCTACGGCGCGGACGCTGATGACTCGCTCGGCGGTCTGAAGGACAGTCTCGCTCAGCTCGAGCGGCATACGCGCGAGCTCCAGGAGAGCGTCATGCAGATCCGCATGCTGCCGATCCGCTTCTGCTTCAGCCGCTTCCCGCGTCTGGTACGCGACCTGAGCGCTCAGCTCGGCAAGAAGATCGATCTCAAGCTCACCGGGCAGCAGACGGAGCTCGACAAGACCGTACTCGAGAAGATCGGTGACCCCCTCGTGCACCTGGTGCGCAATTCCCTCGACCATGGCATCGAGCCTGTGGAGAAGCGTAGGGAGGCCGGCAAGTCCGAGACGGGCACGATCGAACTCAGCGCTTTCCACGAGGGCGGGAACATCGTTATCCGCATCTCCGACGACGGCCAGGGCCTCAACCCTGAGAAGATCCTCGACAAGGCGCGCTCGCGTGGCCTGGTGGGACCGGACGAGCAGGTCTCCGACGAGCGTGCGATCCAGATGATCTTCCAGCCCGGGTTCTCGACCGCCGAAACGGTCAGCGACGTCTCCGGCCGTGGCGTGGGTATGGACGTGGTGCGCCGGAACATCAAGGACCTCGGTGGCCGCGTAGAGGTGACCTCGGAGGTTGGTGTCGGCACGGTCTTCACTATCCGCCTGCCGCTCACGCTCGCCATCCTCGACGGTCAGCTGGTGCGTATCGGCGAGGAGACCTTCGTGCTGTCGCTGCTCTCCATCGTCGAGACCGTCCAGGTTCGCTCCAACGAGATCAACGAGTTCGCGGGTAAGCGGCGCGTGTACCAGACGCGGGGTGAGTTCATACCCGTTACCAGCTTTTACGATGCCTTCTACCGCACGCGCTCCGACGTGCCCGATCAGGGCCTGCTGGTCATCGTCGAGGCGGACGGCCAGCGGGTCGGGCTATTCGTGGACGAGCTGCTGGAGCAGCAGCAGGTCGTGATCAAGAGCCTCGAGGAAAACTACCGCCAGGTTGAAGGCCTCTCCGGGGCAACGATTCTCGGCGACGGCACCGTCGCCCTGATTCTCGACGTGCCAGGCTTCGTGCACCGGTTCTACAACCGCGGCGAGGCTCGCGGCGGGCGGGCAGCAGCCTAAGGGCGTAGTGCGCAGCGCGGTGGGCCGAAACACGTTGGCGGGGAGAAGGAGTTAGAGCAATGGCAGAACAAGCAGCGGTGGTCGAGAAATTGGAAGGTGATGCGATCCAGGTGAATCTCCCTGGGCAGCTGACGATCGCCGGTAGCTCGGCCCTACATGAAGAGCTCGCGCGCATCGTCGAGAGCACGGATGTGGTCACCCTCAACGCGAGTCAGGTGGAGAAGGTCGACACGGCGGGCCTGCAGCTGATCGCCGCCTTCGCCCATGAGAGGGGCGATCAATCGTTGATCACCGAACTACGTCACCGTTCCGATCGATTGACGGAAGCGCTAGCGATGCTAGGGCTCACGACCGTCTTTTCCTAAGCGGGCGGCTGTGTGACTCAGACGACCAACACGGGCGATCCGAATGGGGTCAGCGTTTGCGAGGATGCTGACGATCATGACGGGGGCCATCAACGGGCGCTTCAAGCGCTCCTGGATCTGCAGCGTGCGCAGCTCGAAGCGCTGCGCTCGGATGCCCAGGAACGGTTGGATGAGCTGGCCGACGCCTTCAAGGTGATGGGTGCCGCTCTGAAGGCCAGCGGTGGCGCCGAGGGCGAGGTCAAGCTCAGCTCCGATGTCATCGTGCAGACGCTGCAGTTCGCTGACAACCAGGCCCAGCGCCTCGAACACCTGATTCGCGCCATGGATCAGATGGGTTCGCTAGTCGCCTCGCCGAGCGCCGAGTCCACTGACGCGTGGGCTGCTCTGCGATCGGGCATGCGGTCGGACTACACGATGGTGCGCGAGTGCGAGGTGTTCGACAGTTTGTTCGGTTCGCCACCGGACGCACTCGCCGCACCGCCGCCGTCGTCATCTGGCGAGTCCAGCATCGAATTGTTTTAGCGCAGGAGCGCGCTGCGCCCGCTGGGCGCGGTCGCCCTGGTCAGGGTGAGAGGGGAGAGGCTTGAGCGCGAAATCAATGGGAAACCTTGCGGAGGATCGTTCGTCCGTCCGCCGCCACTATTCGCCGAAGCACGATCGCGAGGTGGTCAACATCCAGGCCGGTGACTGCTACGTGACCGATCACGACGAGGGCATCACCACGGTCTTGGGTTCCTGCATCGCCGCCTGCGTGCGTTCGCCGAGCCTCGGAGTCGGGGGGATGAATCACTTTATGCTGCCCGCATCCAACAGCGGTGGCCAGGCGCAGGATCCGGGCTTCGCCATGCGCTATGGTGCCTACGCGATGGAGTATCTAATCAATGAAATCATTCGTCGAGGGGGAGATCGGGCTGGCCTCGAGGTGAAGTTGTTCGGCGGTGCCAGTGTGATGGCGTCTCTGTCGGATGTCGGCGAGCGCAACATCGCATTCGTTCGCGAGTTCCTGAAGACCGAGGGCTTCAAGATCAGTTCGGAGGATCTGGGCGACGTTAATCCGCGTCGAGTGATGTATTTCCCGGCCACCGGCAAGGCGATGGTCAAGCGGCTCCAGGAGGTCTCCACCACCGAGATCGCCTCTCGCGAGCAGGAGCACATGCGGGCGATCGCAAGTCCTCCGAAGCAAGAGAGCGCACCCGACATTGAATTGTTCTAGGGAGAACCCGATGCGCGTCGTAATCGTCGATGACAGCCAGAGCATGCGTCAGCTGCTCAACCAGTTGATCTCCCAGGACAGCGACCTGGAAGTGGTCGGCATGGCCGAGGATCCCTACGAAGCTCGTGATCTCATCAAGGCCACCAATCCCGACGTGATTACGCTGGATGTGGAAATGCCGAAGATGGACGGGCTCAGTTTCCTGCGCAACATCATGCGGCTGAGGCCGATGCCGGTGGTGCTGGTGAGCTCCCTGGTCGGGCGCAACATTCAGGTTGCCGTGGAGGCGCTTGAGATCGGGGCCGTAGACGTCTTGACCAAGCCGACCGCCGACACGATGCCTCAGTTCGGTGAGCAGCTCCGTGAGAAGCTACGTATCGCCGGCAGCCGCACGGTGGATCAGCTCAAGTGCGGTGCGGTGGCGTCGCCGAAGGCGGCGCCGCTGAGATCTGCCAAGTCGAGTGAAGCGGCCAGTGGGGTGGTGGATCGGGTGATCGCGATCGGCTCCTCGACCGGCGGCACCTCGGCGGTGAAGGAGATCCTGCGTGAGCTGCCCGGGGATCTGCCGCCGATCATGATCTCCCAACACATTCCCGAAAAATTCTCCAAAGCCTTCGCGGACAGTGCCGATCGCCTGACGGCGCTCACGGTGGTAGAAGCGCAGGATGGCGACACGGTCAAGCGTGGCCATGTGTACGTGGCCCCGGGCGGCTTTCACCTGACCCTCGCTCGCGAGGGGACAGGCTACGTTTGCCGGGTGGTCTCCGGAGATCGTGTCAACGGTCACCGGCCCTCGGTAGAGGTGATGTTCGACTCTGTCACCGAACTCATGGGGCGCCGCCAGCTAGGCGTTATCTTGACCGGTATGGGTAACGACGGCGCACACGCGATGGTGCGCCAACGCGAGGCCGGCGCTTTCACGGTTGCGCAGGACGAGGCGAGTAGCGTGGTGTGGGGCATGCCGGGCGAGGCACACAAGCTCGGCGGCGCTTGCGAGACGCTGCCGCTGTCTGAGATCGCAGCCGCCGTCGTCTCCTGGTGTGATCGACCCTTGGGCAAGGCCCAAGAGGCCAAGTTGGCCGCTAACGGAGCGTAGAGAATGGTTGCTTCCTCCCCCTCGGCCGAAGGCCAAGACGAGAACTTCGAGTTCACCGATCAACACTTCGAGACCATCCGCGAGGTGGTCACGTCGACGATCGGCGTGCAGCTGCCGGACATCAAGCGGCAGCTGGCGTACTCGCGCTTCGCCAAGCGTATGCGCAAGATCGGGGTCAGTAACTTCGATCAGTACATCGCGCTGCTGAAGGACCCCACCAGCGGTGAGATGGATGCGCTACCGAGCATCATCACCACCAACATGACCTCGTTCTTTCGCGAGCGGCATCACTTCGATTACCTCGCGCAGACCGTGCTGCCGGCGTTGCGCGACCAGAAGCGCATTCGCATCTGGTGTTGTGCATCCTCCACCGGAGAGGAGCCCTACTCGATCGCGAGTGTGGTGATGGACGTGCTCGGTGGCCCGTCGCGCACGATTCGCAACGACGTCAAGATCCTCGCCACCGACATCGACACGCAGGTGCTGGACCACGCCAAGGCGGGCATCTACCAGGAAGCCAAGGTGCCCGCAGACTTCCGCAGCCGCTGGACGCAGAAGCGCCCCGACGGCAGCTACGAGATCGTGCCGGAATTGCGTCAGCTGCTCACCTTCAAGCGCCTGAACCTGCTCGGCGATTGGCCGATGAAGGGCCCCTTCGACGTAATCTTCAATCGCAACGTCGTCATCTACTTCGACCTCGAGACGAAGTCGCGGATCTTCCAGCGTCAGTCGGATCTCCAGCGACCCGGCGACACGCTGATGATCGGCCATTCCGAGCAGCTGACGGGCCCCGCCGATCGCTACGAACGCCTGGGGCACACCATCTACAAGCGCCTCTGACGGTCCGGTCAGATCGGTGAGCCCGGCGGGATCGGATGCCGGGGCCCCAGCGACGCTTCCGATGGCCGCTCGAGGAAGCGAGTGAGTTCGGCCGCGAGTTCCTGGTGGTAAGACGATGCCGCCTGCTCCGATGCCCACCCTTGGATGTCACGCAGCGTGCCCATCACGGTGGTGCGCACGCCTTGAGACGCGTTGGCGTCGATGCTCAGGCGCTGCAGCTCCCGTAGGAAGGTCCAGGCGATCTCCCGCGCGGCCACGGCCTTGGCCGACGTTCCCCCTTCGCTCAGCTGGATGCGATCGGTCGCGATGCGCTCGAGCAGCACATCGAGGCTCGGTAGTGCGGGGTCCTGTGCCTGCTGCGCCAGCAGGCGTTCTGCGCGTTGGGAATCCAGCAGCAGGCTCGCGGTGAGTTGGGCGCCGGCGCGCACCGGGGCGTTGGGGTCGAAGACCCGCCCCGTCCGGTGGGTGAAGTATTCGCGCGTGCGTGCCGACTCGCTCTCCGGCGGATGCATCAGGGCACGTATGTGGGGGCGAACCAGGAGCGTGTCGACTGCACTGGCCCCGAGCACGGCATCGATCGCCCGTAGCTGTCGCTTCGCACTCACCGGCGCAGGGTCAGGCACCGCTTCGCGGCGCAGGCCGTAGCGGTAATGGGTGCCGCCGATGAGCTTGGCGGCCGCTTCCAGCTGATAGCGATGCACCAGGTAGACGGGCACCAGGCGCGCTTCGGCTTCGTAGAGGGGCCGGCCCGGGCGCAGCACTGCCGCCGAGAACTTCTTCAGGGCCAGAGCACGGATACGCATCAGCTCCTCGAGCCGCGCCAGCGGGTCTGCCCCATTGTCCCAGAGGTGGGCGCCAGGGGCAGCGGTCGAGGGGCTTCGGGCGTCGGCGTCCGACAGGTACGCGAGGTCGGCGCCGGCCGCGATGATCTGACGCAGGCCGGGCGCTTCTTCAGCCTGCGCGAACCCGCGGTAGAGATAATCGATGGCGTGCAGATCCCAGCGACCGGCGCCGACCGAGTAGGCCTTGGTGATATCGATCTTGCCGCGTCCATCGAGGCGGATGTAGGGATGCGGGTAGTCCATCACCGACGCATCACCCTGGCCGCTGGCCGCGAAGTTGTGGGCGAGGCCGAGCGTATGGCCCACCTCGTGGGCGGCAAGCTGGCGTAGGCGTGCCAAGGCCATCTCACGCGCTGCGGCGCCGCCGTCACCCCCTTCACCGAAGGGGCCTGTTAGGGCCTCGGCGATCAGTTGGTCCTGGCGTACGCGCTGGGAGCCCAGGGTGACGTGGCCCTTCAGAATCTCTCCCGTGCGCGGGTCGATGACGCCCCAGCCGTAGGACCAGCCGCGGGTCGCGCGGTGCACCCATTGGATCACGTTGTAGCGAATATCCAGGGGGCTGGCGCCCTCGGGCAGCAGCTCGACGCGAAAGCCGTCCGGGTAGCCGGCGTGGGCGAAGGCTTGCGCCCACCAGCTCGCCCCTTCCATCAGGGCGGAGCGGATGGGCTCTGGGGCGCCGCGATCAACGTAGTAGACGATGGGGTCGAGGGTCTGACCGCTCTCGGCGTCCCGTTGCAGGCGATGGCGGGCGACGATCTGCTTGCGCAGGGGGCTGTCCAAGGGCGCCGCGAAGTCGTAGAACTCCCGCGAGTAACCTCCCGAACGTGGATGATAGGTGCGCGGGCGATAGCCTGCGTCGGGGGCAGCGATGAAGTCGTGGCGGATGCGGACGCTCAGGGCCTGGGGCGTCGGCGTGACATCGCTCAGGTAGTTCCCTGGATCGCTGCCGGAGAACGTGAGCAGGGCCTCCACCACCGTGTTCTTGGGGAAGGACTCCAGCGCATCGCCGAGCACCAGGCTGCGGGCGCCGTCGAGCTTGTAGTTGCCCTGCTTGGTGCCGCGCAGGCGGCCGACGATGCCGTGCACGTCGGTGGTGGCAAACGCGGTGAGATCCGCCAGTACGTGCTGGTCGTCGCGCGCCTTGATGGGCAGGGATGCGAGCACGGAACTGGCGAAGGCTTCGGTCACCGCACGGCGCTCGTCGGCGTTCTCGGAGCGAGCGCGATAGGCGAGGTTAGGCTGCACCACCAGCACCCGATCCCCGTGCACCTGGAGTTGCACGTAGCGCGTATTGCCGATCTGACCGCGATCGAGCCCGATGTCGTTAGAGCCGACCCCCGCCGCCAGGTAGTTCACGTACAGCGCATCGGTGCCCTCAGCCGGCACGGCGACGTACAAGCTGTGCTCCTGGGCGGAGAAGTAGAGATCGAGAAAGCCCGGGTGATGGGCGAAGTCCGCCGTGAGCTCGGCGATCGTCGGCGGATCGTCCGCACGCGCCGGCACGGCGGACATCAGTGACAGGGTGAGTGCGGCGGCAAGCAGGGGGCGCCACCGCAGCAGCTGCTGCTGCGGGGCGAGGAACGACGGGTACAGCATCACTTTCCTTAGGACACTAGGTGGTCATGGCGACCTCGACCCTAGCAGATAGCGATGGCGGACGCGGCGGGGAAGGCGTTCTCCGGAGTGTGTTGGCGGGCTTGCGGCTCATGTACGGCGAGCACACGCTCCAGGGCGGCATCGATGTCGCGCAGGAGATCCTGGGCGTCTTCGATGCCCGCCGAGAGGCGCAGCAGGGAGTCACCGATACCGGCGGCCCGGCGTGCCTGCGGCGCCATTGCCGCGTGAGTCATGGTGGCCGGATGCGCCACCAGACTCTCCACGCCGCCGAGGGACTCGGCGAGGGAGAAGTACTCCAGGTCGTCCAGGAAGGCGCGCACCTCCTCGGTGCCGCCCACGAGTTCCACGCTCAGCATGCCGCCGCCCGCGCGCTGTTGGCGCGCCGCGATATCGTGGCCCGGATGGGTGCCGAGGCCGGGGTAGTACACCGCCTGCACGGCGCGGTGGCCGACCAGGTGCTCGGCGATCGCCGTGGCGTTCTCCACGTGCAAGCGCATACGCGCGTTGAGGGTGCGCAGGCCGCGCAAGGTCAGGTAGCCGTCGAAGGGAGAGCCGGTCAGCCCCAGGCAGTTGGCCCACCAGTTCAATTGCTGGTGGAGTTCGTCGTTGGCAGCGATCGCGGCGCCGCCCACCACATCGCTGTGGCCGTTGATGTACTTCGTCGTGGAGTGCACGACGATGTCGGCGCCGAGCAGGATCGGGTTCTGCAGCGCGGGTGAGAGGAATGTGTTGTCCGCCACCACCAGTGCATCGCAGGCGGCGTGGGCCTGCTGGCAGATGCGCTCGATATCGACGATGCGCAGCAGCGGGTTGCTCGGCGTCTCGACCATGACCATGCGCGGCTTGCGGGCGAGGGCGCTCCCGAGGGCGTCCGGATTGCCCTGATCGATGAAGGCGACTTCGAAGTGCCCCTTGCGGCTGAGTGTGTCGAGGAGGCGATAGGTACCCCCGTAACAGTCGACGGGAGCGAGCAGCAGATCACCGGGTTCCAGCAAGCTGCACACCAGGTGGATGGCGGCCATGCCCGAGCTGGTGATCGTGGCGCCCGCCCCGTGCTCCAGGCGAGCGAGCGCGGTCGCTAGCTGATCCCGCGTGGGGTTGCCGGAACGGGTGTAGTCGTACTCGCGCTTACGATCGTAGCCCTCGAAGGTGTAGTTCGAGGACAGGTATAGCGGGGGAATCACCGCGCCGTGGGCAGTGTCTTCGCAAATGCCTGTGCGGACGGCGGCGGTGCTGGGCCTAGCGTTCATGATCGCTCCTTCGAAACAGGGCCTTGGGCGCGCAGGCCGCGCGCCTCGGTCGAGGGGTCGGAAACCAGGGGGGTAAGGGGGCGTTCGCGCTGGCGGCGTTGCCACAGGGCGAGGCGCGGTGCAGCCAGGGAGTCCTTGAGGGCTTCGGGTTCTTGCCCGGCGTGGCGCGAAGTCTGCGCGACACGCCATAGGAACCGACGCCAGGACGTGCGACCGACGGGGCGCGCCTCGCGGCTGCTAGAAGGATCGTCAGGATGGCTCACGCACCGCTCCTTACAGTCAAACCTGCACGAGATCCGCTGCGGATTCGTGAGGACACTGAGAGGTTGGGAGCGTGCCTGCGGGGCGGACGCCGGTGCAGGACTTCCCTCATCTCTCGGTGGGACGAACCCCCGTAGGATTTGGCACCGTGTCGGATTTGCATCCGATGGTTGCCCCGGCGTCTTCGGGCCTATCCCTCAGCCGGTCTCGATGAGTGATCTCAGAGTAAGCGCAGCTTGTGCCGCGCGTCAATCCCATGCGCGGGACCCGGGTCACACCGCGCAGCATCCCGCGCGGATCTCGGCTCGGGCGGGTCGCAACCCACTCGAGCAACAGCGGTCGCCGCGATGGCGCGGAAAAAAACCGAGATCCACGAGATGATCACCAATTCGATGAGGTTCGATGCGTGCCGGGCGTCGGCGGTCTGCGGGTCGCGAGCGTGGCGCGCGCGACGCAGACCCTTGCCGCGGCCGCGGGGGCGAAGATCTGCGGCGCCTGACGAGGACGGCGTGTGTCTTTCGGGGCCGCACTTTCGGCGACGATGCCCGCCAGTACGGCCCCCGTTACAGGAGAATCGTCGTCGGCAACGATCAGCGCCGCACACTGCGCATCCCGAACGGTCACCGAGACAGGTGAGTCGTCGCAGGGGCTCCGAGGGCTGTCAGCCAATACCGTGCGGCACGCTCGCGCCTAGTCGCACCACAACGTTCGACGGTCGGGCGAGGGCCGCGGCGGCGGGGATCGGGCGGCGATCGTTATGTGGTGTCGCGGCGACGCCGTTCACCCGCGGCAGTGGGCAAACGGCTGAGTTACTATCGGCGGCCTGGTGTGTCCGTCGCGGGTCGGAGAATGACCGTGGCGGGGTGAGCGAGGACTGCTCCTCGCTCATCCAATGCCAGAGACATACAACTATATCGGGGTAGCCGAAATAATGACTCGTTCCAACTCTCTCGCAGCCGGCCTGTGTGCCGCCCTTGCGTTGACGCTGTCGGCATCGACCGCGTTCGCGCACGGTGAAGTGAAGCCGCGCTTCGTCGCGGTCGGTGGTGCCGACAGTGGCGATTGCACGGATGCAAACGCTCCTTGTGGCTCCATCATGTACGCCATCCAAAACGCTGGTAAGGGCGACTTCGTCGCGCTCGCCAAAGGCACCTACGAGTTCGACCCGAAGGAAGCGATCCTTCTGGTCAGCGATGTGGTGCCCGTGGTCGGTGGTTACCGCCAGGCCGACGGCTTCCTCAACCGCGACGTGGCAAGCCCGGACACCTACGTGATCGGCGCACCGCCGCGTATGCGTGAGCGCCTCGCCGAGCGCGGCATCACGTTGATCGCTGACCGCAAGGGCCTGTCGCCGAAGTTCTCGAAGTTCGAGGCGCAGATCAACGCCGTGGCCAACGCGCCTGCGCGCGTGGACTGCGTCGGTGGCCAGGTCGGCCCCTTCGAGTGCAGCAACATCAACCTGCTCGGCCTGAAGCAGCTCAGCACCTTCAGCACCAACCCGAGCGCGGCCAACGACATCTGGGGTTTCGTTGATCTAAACAACGGTCGTGAGTACGCCCTGATCGGCCTGCGCAACGCGACGGCCGTGGTGGACATCACCCGACCGCGCCGTCCGCGTGAGGTGGGTAGCATCTCCGGTGCCAGCACGACCTGGCGCGACATCAAGGTGGTGCAGACCTTCGATGAGAACGAAGGCCGTTGGAAGGGCTACGCCTACGTCGTGTCCGACGCGACCAGCGATGGCCTGCAGATCATCGATCTGTCCGGTCTGCCCTTCAGCATCTCGCTGGCGAACACCTACCGTGACTTCAACAGCGCCCACAACATCTACATCAGCAACGTGGACTACAGCACGGGTGAGGTCTTCGAGGGCCAGACGCCCTACGCCTACATCCTCGGCTCCAACCGCAACGGCGGTGCCTTCCGCACGCTGGATCTGAGCGATCCCGTGAACCCCGTGGAAGTCACGGCGCCGCCGGCAGGTTCGCGCTACGTGCACGATGCCTCGAGCGTGACCCTGCAGGGTGAAGACGCCCAGCGTTGCGGCGCCGGTCGCACCCTGTGCGAGGTGTACATCGACTACAACGAGAGCACCGTGGACCTGTGGGACACCACCGACAAGGCCAACCCCGTGCTGCTGAGCTCGACCTCCTATCCGCAGGTGGGCTACACGCACTCCGGTTGGTGGTCGAAGAACGCAGACTTCGTGCTGATTCAGGACGAGCTCGACGAGAGCTTCTTCGGTCTCAACACCACCCTGCGGGTGCTCGACATTCGCGACCTCAGCAACCCGACGCTGGCCGGTGAGTGGGTGGGTCCCACCCGCGCCATCGATCACAACGGGTTCGTCAAGGGCGATCGCTACTACATGTCCAACTACCGTCGTGGCTTGACCATTCTCGACATCAGCAACCCTGCTGAGCCGACTGAGATCGGGTTCTTCGACACCTACCCGGACAGCAACAGCTCGTCCTTCAACGGCGCCTGGGGTGTGTTCCCCTACCTGCCGAGTGGTCGTTTGATCGTCAGCGACATCGAACGCGGTCTGGTGATCCTCAACGAGGCGGACGGTGGCGGTGGCGCTATCGGTGGCTCGCCGGTGACCAGCGGCAATTGATCCACGCCCCAGGACCGTCGTCGACCCTCAAGGAGGTCTTCACCGTCCTGGACGTGGCTGGCGCTGCAGCCTCGGCTCTGAGGCTGCAGCGCTTACCCCGCTGCGATGGCCAGCGGGTGCTTACCCTCCCTGGCTACGGTTTCGACGACGTCTCTTTGCTCGCCCTGCGGGTGCAGCTTCGCGCCCTGGGCGCTGAGGCCACTGGGTGGGGCCTCGGCATCAACTTCGGCCAGGTGGGGAAGCTACTGCCGCGGGTGAGTGCCCGCGTGCGCGAGGCTGCAGGGGCGGCCGGTGGCCCCGTCGCCCTGATCGGATGGAGCCTCGGTGGCTATCTCGCGCGTGAGGTGGCGCGCGATCAGCCAGCCCTGGTCAGCCGGGTGATCACCCTCGGCAGTCCCCTGCGTGGTGGGCCCAGATACACGGTGGTACGTAGCGTCTATGAGAGTCTCGGCTACGATCTCGATCACCTGGATGCGCAGATTCAGGCGCGTCAACAGGAACGGCCTCTGCAGGTGCCCGTCACGGCGGTCTACTCCAAGCGTGACGGTATCGTCGCCTGGCGCGCCTGCATCGATGAGGTGGAGTCCGTGACCGAGCACGTTGCGGTCAAGGCCACGCACCTCGGCCTGTGCTACGCGCCGGCTGTGCTCGAGGTAATCGCCGATCGGCTCGCTGCCGATCTGGATGACGAATTCGTCACCACCGCTGCGACCGATCGTCGATCGGCGCAATCCTCTGCTACCGACTGAACCTCCCCGCGCCCAGGTGGGCGCACTTCTCCACAGGAGCGAGTAGATCACGATGGCAACTTACGTGGTGAGCGGGTGCAATCGCGGTATCGGCTTGGAGCTGTGTCGTCAGCTCCGAGCGCGTGACCAACGGGTCATCGGCTTGTGTCGCCATGCATCGAGCGCACTGGTGGACCTGGGCGTGGAAGTGGTCGAGTCGATCGACGTCACCGAGGATGCATCGATGTCGGCCTTGCGCAAGGCCCTTGCCGATGTGCAGATCGATGTGCTGATCAACAACGCAGGCGTGCTCTCGCGGGAGTCCCTGGACGATCTCGATTGGGATCGCATGCGCCAGCAGTTCGAGGTCAACTCGCTCGGCCCCCTGCGCGTGACCCACGCCCTGCTGGAACAGCTGCAGCACGGCGCGAAGGTGGCGATCGTGACCAGCCGCATGGGCTCGATCAGCGAGAGCTCCGGCAGCTACTACGGGTACCGCATGTCCAAGGCCGCCGTGAACATGGCGGGGGCGAGTCTCGCCGCCGACCTGCGCTCGCGGGGCATCGCCGTGGCGTTGCTGCATCCCGGCATGGTGGCCACGGAGATGACGGGCTACCAGGGCATCTCGCCCGAGGAGGCGGCGGGCGGCCTGCTCGAGCGCATCGACGTCCTGAGCCTGGACGCCAGCGGGGAGTTCTGGCACGCCAACGGCGAGGAACTGGACTGGTAGGGCACCCCTCGCTCGGCGGGGTAGGGGCCTTGGGGCCGACCACGCAGGTTCGCGTCCGTGTTGCCTCGCGTGGAAATTTGTCACACGAGCGGTCCTGCGTCAGCTGCTCTAAGCCTCTGTTCAGGCTAATAAAGTAGCGTTTTTCACGCGATTCACGCCGATCACCCGTGAACCATTGGCCGGCGTGCGCGGAAATCCCGGGGTGCACATAAGAAAGTCGAGGTTGACGGCGCACCGGTCCCCTTAGGATCCTAGGGAAAAGGAAACGCAGGAAGCGATCATGGACCGGGTAGGCATCAGGGCGCTGGTCGCCGCAGCAACCTGCCTGCCGAGCGCCTCGTGGGCACTGGGCTTGGGCAACATCGAGGTCAACTCGCGACTCAATCAGCGCCTAGACGCGCAGATCGAGCTGGTCGGGGCCACCGCTGCTGATCTCGAGCAGCTAACCGCCACCCTCGCATCACGCGAGGTGTTCGCCTCCCAGGGCGTCGACTACCCGTCCGCCTTCGCCACCATCGATATCAGTGCTCGCCGTGACGCCAGCGGCCGAGCCGTGCTCCACCTCACCTCTCGCCAGAGCATCGTCGAGCCTATCGCTACGCTCGTCGTGCAGGCGGACTGGAGCCGAGGGCGCATGCAGCGCGCCTACACTATCCTGCTCGACCCGCCCGGCTTGGGTGGCGAGCGCGCGCCGGCGCCGCCCCTCACCGCTGCCGTCACCCCCAGCGCCGTGGTCGCTGCCCCCCAGCGGGACCCGCAATTAGTGTCGAGCCCGGCACCGGTCGCACGCACCTCACGCGAACCCGTGGCCGCCGCCCAGCCGCGTACACCGATCGAGCCCGGCATGGAGTACGGGCCTGTCGTGCGTGGCGAGTCGCTGTGGAAGATCGCCGTCCGTGTGCGCGACAGTGGTGTCAGCCTCGAACGAACGATGGAAGCCATCTACCAAGCAAATCCGCAAGCCTTCGCCGGGAGCATGGATCGCCTCGAAGCAGGTGCGGTCTTGAGCATTCCGGCCGCCGTCGCGATCGGCGACGCGGAGGCTCTCGCGGCGTCGCCCACCGCGCCCGCGCCAAGCGTCGCTCCGGCGGTGAGTGCTGCCGAGCAGTCCGCCCTGTTCGAAGCGGCCCAGTCTCAGCTCGCCTCCTCCGCGCCGCCCCCTGCTGCTGCGGCCGACCAGGAATTGCTGTCGGCCGTGCGGCGCCAAATCGCCAGCACCCGGGCCAGCAACGCGGAGCTCAACGAAGAGCTGGAGGCGCTCAACTCCCGCTTCGACTCGACCGCTCAACTGTTAGCAGCGCGCGAAGCCGAACTCGATCGGCTGCGGGCGGAGCTGTCCAACCTGCAAGACGGGGCGGTGGTAGATCCACAGCCTCAATTGACCGCCGGCGTCCCGTCGCTCGTGGACACGGCCCAGGCGGCGAGCGCCGAGACAGCGCCGGTGGGCGACACCGCGCAAGCCCAACGCTCGGGTTTGGTGGGCAGCATCGCCGGTGCGGTGCTCTGGTTTACCTTGGGAGCGCTCGCGGTTGGGCTCACGCGCCTGCGTCGCCGGGCGGCGCCTGGCACTGCGCAGGCAAGCGAGGGGCGCGTCCAGCCACGGCCGTTGCACGAGGAACTCACCGCGCCGCCCGCTGCGGCGATACCGCCCGCACCGGATACCGCGGATGACGCGGTGCCCTTCGCCGCCGAGCTACCCCCGCCGCCGCCTCGCACGAACATTCCCTACGCCGCGCAGGCGACTCCGTCGGAACTGCGAAGCGACGAGGAAGACGGGCCGGTCGATGCGGTCGCGGAGGCCGATATCCTGCTGGCCTACGGCCATCACGGGCAGGCGAGCGAACTGGTGCAAGCTGCCCTCCTGCGCGAACCGCGCAGCCTCGCTCTCAAGGCCAAGCTGCTGGAGGTGTACTTTGCTGCCAACAAGCCCGACGCCTTCGCTGAGGCAGCACGGGCCTACCAAGCGTCGCTGCGCGAGCACGCCACCTTCTGGCGGGGTGCCTTGGCGATGGGGCGTCAGTTGTGCCCCGACGAGGCGCTGTTCGCGAGCGCCACCGGCGGCTCACCGGCTCCCGCCGCTGCACAGGCTGCCGATCCCCTGGTGGACTTCGATCTGGGGGAACCGGACGAGTTGCCGTTCACCGATGACTTCCCCACCGTCCGCGCCAAGATCGTGAGCGACGAAGAGGCTGCGGCGGCGCAGGCTGCGGCGGCTAGCCAAGGTGCGGGCGAAGAGGAACTCACGGCCCGCGTGGAAGGGCCGGAGTTCACCCTGGACGGCGTCGACACCTTGCCGGAAGAGGAGATCGACGACCCGACGGTTCGCTCGCGCACACTGGCGATGGACACGGCGCACCTGGCAGCCGAGATGGCGCAGGCGCAGGACACCGACAGCATCGATGCGGCGATCGCTGCCACCGACATCCTGCACGGCGTGGATGATCCCCTGCGCGGCGTGCCCGCGGGTCAGGCCTTCGAGGATGCCGCAGAGAAGGAGACGGCGCGCGCGACGACGGCGGCTGGCTCCACGGACGCGACGACGCTGCGTATCACCATGGACATGCTGGGTCGTGGCGCCGTCGAAGAGGCCTTCGATGCCAGCTCACGGTCCGACCGTTCCGTCGCCTCCGACGACGACGCGCACGACGCTCGCCCGAAGCGCGCTTCCAGCGAGTAACGGGCGGGCGGATTCAGCCCCCAGGCGGCCGGGTCAGGACCCGCGTTCCAGCAAGTTCTTCAGATTCGTGAGGCCGCGCTCGTAGTCGCGGCCGATCGCCCCTTCGAGCACGAACGCCCCCACGTAGCGCTGCAGGATGTCGCCGTCGAAGTCCATGTCGAGGTGCCAGGTGACGCGCGTGCCGCCGTTGGGGCTGGAGGCGAGTTCCAGCTCGGCCATCGCTGTTTGGTCAGCACCGAATTGCAGGCGTAGACGCACGAGATCATTCGGCTCGCTGGCGACGATCAGCTGGGAGCCGGACCCTACCTGAGGGCTTTGGCTGGTCCAGCTCATCGCGGCGCCGACGCCCTGGCGCGGGCCCTGGTATTCGTAGCGCGTGTTCGGGTCGAGCTCCGCCCAGGGCGACCAGCGATTGAAGGCGCGCATGTCGTTCACCACGTTAAAGACCGCCGCCTCGCTGGCCGCCACATCGATACTGCGGCTCACCCGTTTCTCATCCGGTAAGACCAGCGCCCCCACGGCGTAGATGCCCACGGCAAGCAGCATCACAAAGGTGGTGATGCGAACGGTCCAGTTCAGCATGCGTTCTCCCTGACGCCCGGCAGGCTTGCGGCGTCGCAACGTAGTGGGTCGCGCGACCCCTCTTCTAAAGATTGCGTTAAGAACCCGTTCAGACGGGTTCAGGTAGCGTTCAGCGTGCCAGCGGTAGCGTCTTTTCTCCAGTCATCTTCTGCCGAGCGACGGAGCCAAGACCATGCCTCAGCCAGCCTTACCGCACACCGGGGACGCCCCACCGGGACGTCCATCTCGCCAGGGATCCGCCCTTGCGGCCGTATCCCTCACCGCCTTGCTCCTGCTCGGCGGTGTCGCCCAATCTGCCGATGGGACCGCGCCCACCATCCGTCTGTTCCCCACCACCGTGATCGAGGAGATTCGCCTGACCGGGCAAGTCGCCGAGCAGATGGAGTCTGGCTTGCAGGGGGTGATCGCCCGTCTCGAAGAGCAGGAGTCGCTCTACCGCGAAGCGCGCTGTGAGGGCGCCGAGGGGGATCCGGGCTGTAGCAGCATCGCGCGCAACCTGGGGGCCACCTACCTCGAGATGCTGAACGTCATGGAGACGCAGCTCCCGGAGATGGAGCGCGCCGTGAACGCCACCCGCCTGGGCCTTGAGAAGCGCCTGCGCAACGAGCTTGGGCACAAGCTCTCGCCCTGGGCCCTGCAGGACACGCTCCTCGGCGGCGACGGCAGCGGTAGTGCGAACACGCGCGAGCGTCCTGCCATGCGCGGTAAGTCCGGCCTGCGCCTCTCCCAGCGTTTCCGCCAGTACCACCAGCTGGTCGCCACCAGCACCGGCGGGGCGGACGAGTCTCTGGCCGTGGTCGCTGCGGACATCTACCTGGACATGCAGGAGGCCAGCGAGCTGATCGCCCAGACGCGCCAGGAAATCGCCCGCGCCACCCTGCTCGAGCAACTCAATCAGTCCTTCGGCCAGATCACCCCCGAGATGCAGCAGGTGGTGGGCGGCGTGAAGGCCATCCTGTTCGGCGAGCAGGACGCCCAACCGATACCCGGGCCGCGCCCGAGCGGCGATGACGCTCCCTGGCGCAGTCCCCTGGAAATGTAGCTCAGGAGATCGAACCGATGAACCGTATTAGCTTCTTCTCCCTCGCTCGCGCCGTGACGGCGCTGGGCGCCCTGGCCGCCCTCGGCGGCTGTATGACCACGCCGGAGCCTCAGGTGTGCAGCATGCCTGGAACCCGCGATCTCGACGCTGCGATCGCCTTCACCAAGGATCAGCTGGACGCTGGCTGTGAGGCGAGCTTCGATGCTTACTTGGATCACCTGCTGGCGATTGCCGAGGGCGATCCCGGCACCGATAACAAGCGCCAGTTCTCGAACTTCCTCATGTGGTCGGCGGACAACGGCGTGCTCAGTCGACGCCAGGCGGAGCAGCTCTACAACCGCTACTTCAACATCAAGTTCGTCTCCTTGCTCGGTGACTACAACAACTGCGCCTACACCTGCCCGCGCCAGGACGTGTTCATGGACGCCTTGCAGGCCGAGCTCACCGACAAGGAGCGCGGCTTACTCAAGGTGAGCGCCGACAAGGACTCCTACTACCGCGCCGATCGCCTGATGCAACAGGCGGAATTGGTCATCGCAGCCACCTGTGAGGCCTGCGAGGGCGGCGCACCGTGAACCACGTCGGCACCAGCACTGCGCCCGCCAACCCGACGATGGGGGAGGGCGCGGCTTTTCGCGACGGTCTGCTCTTCGGCGTGTTCGTGGCGCTGGTGAGCGCGGTGACGGCGGCCTACCTGCTGCACGACACCGCGTGGCTGACCCTGACCCGCGAGCCCGCGCCGGCGGTGCTGGGGTGGTTGGAGCGTAATCTCGGCAGCTCGGTGCCGGTCTTCGCTGCGCTGTCGCTCCTCTTCGCCGCCACCCTCGTGCGCCTTCGGCGCGTGCTCGCGGCCCAACCGCAAGATATCGATGCGATCGCTCAGGCTGACCACCTGAGCGACCTGTGGACGAGCCTCTACTTCGGCGCCGGGGTGATCTGGACCGCCATCGGCATGCGTGGTGCCCTATTGTTCGCCCTAGGTGATCCGGACGAGATCACCAGCGCGGGAGCCTTCGCCGTGCTGCAGCGGATGGTCGATGGGGGGATTCTTCTGGCCCTGTCGAGCACCATCGTCGGCGGCGTCGGCGGCTATCTCCTGCGCACGGCCAAGACCCTGTTGTTCGGTCACGCGCTGAAGCGAGCGTACGCCGGCCAGGCGCGCCGCTCCGCGGAGCATGTGCAGACCACCCTCGGCAACATCGAGCGCAAGTTGCGCGCTGCGCCGTCGCCTAGCGAACCCTCACCCGCGTCCGCCCCTGCCCGCCACGCCCTGGCGGCGATGCGAGAGGAGTAGATCGCCATGCTCCCCTGGCATTCGTATCCCTACCAAGGTGCCGCTGGCGCCGAAGGCGGCGGTGGTGCGGAAGACCTGCAGACGGACGTGATGCGTTTCATGGCGATGCTGGGCCTGTGCCTGGTGGCGATCTTCGCGCTGGTGCAGTCGCTGCCCGCGACGCCGACGGCCAGCGAGGCGCCTGCGGAGCCGGTCACCGTCGCGCAAGCGCCGGTCGTCGCAGGCCCGACGCGCGCGCCTGAGCCATCGGTGCCTGCGCCACCCGTAAAAGAAATGCAGGCACCAGAGCCAACGCCGACGCCACCTGCGCCGCCCGTGGTGGCGCGACCGACGCCGGCGCCTGCGAAGGTGGCGCCGCTCGCCCCTGTCGTCGAACCGGCGCCGCCACCCGAGCGCATCGAGCGCAAGGTTGAGGCGCCCGTGGCGCCGTTGCCGGCCCGTGTCGTTCGAGCGCTGCCTCCGCCTCCCCAGGAGCCGCCGCCCATGCGAGCTGAGCGAGCGCCCGTGCCGATTCCGACCCCCACCGTGGTCGAGGAGGTGGTGCCGCCGCCGAAGCCTCTGGACGCGTCGCCGCCGCCGAGGCCTGTCACACCTTCGCCGCCGCCTGACCGTACGCCGGTGTTCACCCTGCGCTTCGTCGATGCCCAGGCCTTGCTCGCCCTCGTGCAGCGCGATGTGGTGAGCCTGTTCGCGGTCGATGGGCAGGGCACGAGCCGCCTCTCCAGCGCGGCGGGGCGCTACGCCTTCGACACGGCGCCCGCGCCCTCGCAGATGCACGACATGGATCCCGCCAGCGTTCCGGCACAAGTGCGCGCTGCCTACACCCGAAGCCGCGGGCGAAGCGCCGGCACCGTGCGCCGCTGGGGGGTGGTGCTGCCGGCGAGCACGCGGCGCTCGATCGATCAGCTGCTACGCGATCCCCGGGGCGGGGAGTTGCAGATCGCCGCCGACGGCCAGGTGCGCCTGGTGCCCACCCTCGCAGCCCAACCCGTCGCCGCTTACCTGATGAAACCATTGGCAAGGAGAGCTTCCTGATGGCCCGGATCAATCTTCGACGCAGACGCCCCTTGCGCTCTGGGGTTAGGGTCGCCCACAGGGACAACCGACTGCCGTTGACGGTGGCGTTGGCGCTTGGGCTGTTACTCGTGCTCGGTGCAGCGTCATCGGTGTTCGCACAATCGCCGCAAACCTCGCTCATGGCCTGGCTCACCGAGGATCTCGAGCCAACCCTGAGCCAGCGCTTTACCGAACATCCGCGTCTGCGCGGGCAGGCGGTGCAGGTGGTGGCCATGCGCGGCACGCAAGCTCGCGTGCGCAGCGACGCGCTGACCGAGTCCATCGTTCGCCACCTGGGTAAGGCCCTGGCCGACCAGGCCGGCACGCGCGTGGTGCCGGTGGGCGGGGCGCCGTCGGCCCAGGCCTGCATGGCGCAGGCGGCGGTGGAGTACCGAATCGGCGTCGACGTGCGCGCCGTTGGCGGCGGCGGTGCCCAGGTGGACGTGCGGGTCTTCGACGTCGCGGAGGGCACCTG
The DNA here is from genome assembly GCA_039815145.1 of Pseudomonadota bacterium. Classification (NCBI taxonomy): domain Bacteria; kingdom Pseudomonadati; phylum Pseudomonadota; species Pseudomonadota bacterium. The sequence goes on along the minus strand of JBCBZW010000035.1, from coordinate 19,622 downwards.
GGTGGGCGGCTTCGGCGGCAGCTGGACCGGTGCGCTCACCGCGCGGGAGCGGGATGCACATGATCGCGATGTGGTGGCCGAATCGGCGCGTGGTGCCCGTGAGTTGCCCTTTGAGGTGGGGCAGGCGGATCTGGTCGCCAAGGACCTCTCCGCCCAGATCGACTGCATTCTGGCCGGTGCACGCCAGCGCGAGCCTCGTGGGGCGTCGCTCTACCTGCAGCCCGCCGCTGAACTCGATGCCCACCTGCAGAAGGCGGGCTTGCTGTTGATGCACGCCTTGCGCGCCAATCACGGCTGGCATCAAGTCACCACCCGGGAAGAGGCCGATCTGCTCCTGGAACTGCATACCCAGGGGCTGGATGGCGATCTCAGCGTGTTCTGGGTGACCTTGAATCGGGCCCCATCGTCGGCGCGATCGGAGCGCCAGGATGGCCTCTTGGCAAGCGCCAGCACCTATGTGAACGGTGAGGTGAGGGCGTCGCGCGTCGCGCGACGAGGCGAGCCCCTCGCGCCCCCGCGGGCACCCGTGGTGGTGCCGGCACCGCCTGAGGTGGTGAGTGTGCCGACGGTGGCGACGGCCCTGCTTTCGCGCCCGCGAATGCTGACCCAGCGCTCCGCGCGCGCCTGCGCGCAGGCGGCGGGCAGCATGGTCGGTGGTCGCGCAGACGACCAGTGCGCCGTGGTGGAGGTGGCGGTGACGCGCCCCGCCACCGTCTTCTGGCTTTGGCAGCCGGCCAGTTGCCAGCTGCAGCAGGCGAGTCGGGTGAGTGAACGGTCGCGGGTGGTGAGCCGTCGGACGGATGCTGCCGGTATCCTCACGGCGCGCCTGCAGTCGGCAGCTGATACGGCCTACGACAGCGTGTACGTCATCGCCGTGGATGAGCGCCAGGACGCGGAGCAGGTACGAGAGGTACTCGAACGCCACCCCGGCGGCCGCGGCTGCGATGCCCCTCAGTGGGAGCGTGATCTGCGGCGTTGGGCGCTGGCCCTCGAATCGACGCTCCTGCGCCTCGGTGAGGGCGCGGATTGGCAGGCCGTGCGCGCCCCGCGGCGCGCCACGCGCATGGTGAGTTCGGAGGGTGGGCGATGACCCGACCTACGCAAGCAGGACGCTTCTGGAGTGGGGCCTGGCTGGGCGCTGCCATGGGGTTAGCGATAATGCTAGGCCTGGGATGGTGGCTCAGCGAGGATCCTTCCCCCGCTGCGGCACCGCCGCCGGCCGCGACGCCGGTGCAGCCTTCCTCACCTACCGCGCCGGACCCGGTACCGCAGTTCGCCGCAGAGCCCGAACAGGTGGCCGCTGAGGCCGATCCGGTGCTGCCCGTGGCTCCTGCGCCTGACGAGGGGGGCGAAGCGACCTCAAGCCAAGCGCGCGAGGGTGCCCCCGATGAGGTGGAACCGGCGCCCGAAGTCATCGCCGCGACGATGCCCGAGAACGACGCGCCTGACCGCGCCGTGCTGCCCGCAGCGCAAGAGACGCCTCTGGAAGAGGAAGAGGAAGAGGATGCCGTGCGCCTGCGCGACCGCTTCGACTCGCTCAGCGAAGCGATGCTGGCGGAGGGGCCTGCCGATGGGCTGCCGTCCGCTGCCATGCCCGGCGTTGAAGACGGCCTCGGCGAGAGCGCCTTACCTGCTGGCCAGTGGATCGACGTATGGCAGCCCTTCACGAGCCCCGTCTCCGCGCGAGGCTTCGCCGATCGCCTCGAGCTGCTGACCGGGTTTACCTTCCGGGTCGAGCGCCGGCCAGGCGATGGTCTTCATCAGGTGGCCGTACTGCCGCTGCCCGGCTACGAAGCGCAGCAGATGCTGCAGCAGATCGCCGACCGTAGCGGCCTCGCGATGGTCTCGCCGTGAGCTCTCGAGGCGCCCCGTCGAAACGATCCCTGCTGGCGATCGCCTGTTGCGCGGCCGCCATGCTTGGGATGGCGTCGGCACAGGCGCTGACCTCGGATCAGGCGTGGCAGCAGTTCTTCGCCGATCAGACCCGTCACCTGCCAGCGTCCGGTTACCCCTACCAGCACTGCTTCGCCGAGTCCGCGCGACGCTATGAGCTGCCCGAGGCGCTGCTCCTGGCTGTGGGGCGAGGTGAGAGCGGTTTGGATCCTTTGGCCCGATCGCATGCGAACGCCTACGGGCTGATGCAGATTCAGTGGCCAGGCACGGCCAAGCACCTCGGGATTCACAACCTTCGCACGCTGCTGAACCCCTGTCGGAACGTCGATGCGGGCGCCCGCTATCTGAAGGAGTTGATCGGTAGGTACGGAAACCTGGAACGCGCGCTGGCGGCCTACAACGTGGGTCCGGGCCGTGTGGCGACGCAGGCCGATGTGCCGCTTCCAAACGCCGGTCAGCGATACAGTCGCTACATCTATCGACAGCTGGCAAAGGGCGGCGATCGCGGTGCTTCGCCCGCGGTCCCACCTGCCAAGCCAGCGGCGAGCGCATCGGCGAGCACAGCACCGCCTGCTGCAACCTATCCGCAGACCCATCACCTGGTCGTCTTCGATAGTCCGGTGCGAGCGCATTCGCTGACCCACGCCTTGTCGCGACGCTATCCGCAGCTGAGGCTCTCCGCACAGCGCCTCGACGCACGGAACTTCGCCGTTACGGTGGTGCTGGAGAGCGAGGCGGACTCTCGCGCGAGTCGCGAAGCCCTGCGTCGTGCCGGCTTCGCCTTACCTTGAGCAGATTCGATGAACGAAGGAGCCACCCCATGTTCGGCTTAAGTCACCGCTTGGCCTGCTTCGTGGTGTTCGCGATGGCGCTAGCCGCGCTGCCGCTGGCATCGCCGGCCGAGGCAGACACTCGGTATCGCGACGCGCAGCGCCACGAGTCACGCTCGCGGGTCTACTACGACTACGCACCGGTGGTCGACGTACGTGCCCTGCGCGAGGCGGCGCCGCTCCCCGCTGCGTGCCTGCCGGCGACGCAGACGGATCCGCAGGGCCTGCCCGAGCTCGGGGTGGTGCGCGAGTTTGCCGCGTCGATCGCGAGTGCGATCGTGCAGGAAGCGGAGGCCGCAGCGCACGCTCGCGAGCAGGCACGGGAGCGCCGTGAGGCCTGTGAGCGCGAGCGGATGGAGCCGAGGGTCAGCGGGTACGAGGTCACCTACCGCTATCGCGGTGAGCAATACCGTCGCGTCATGACGCGCGACCCGGGCGATGAGGTGCGCGTGCGGGTGGAGGTCCGCACGCACTGATCCTAGACCCTAGATGTCCTCGTCGTAGACGGCCGTCGGGGCCGGCCCGGCTGGCGCTTGGGGCACGTTGACCCGATCCGGCGCCGCTCGGCGCTGGAGGAACGGTGCCAGTTCGCGCACGTCGTTGATCAGGATCGGCTCGGCGGCCTCACCTTCAGGCAGCGGCTCATCCGTCGGTAGCGTGAGGGTCATCAGGCCGCCCTCGACCTTGCCGACCACGCTGCCGAGGCGTTCCACCACCTCCGACATGTCGTCTTCGGCATCCTTGTTGCGATCGATCAGCACGTCGACCCGTCGGTTGGCCGCGCGGCCCTCGCGCGAGTCGTTGCTCTCGACCGGATCCGTGTCCGCATGGCCGATCACCAGGAAGCGCTCCGGTTCGAGCACCTTATTGCCCAACATCTCCTGGGTCACGGAGACGGCGCGCGAGGCGGACAGCTCCCAGTTGGAGCGGAAACGCGCGGTGGCGATAGGCACGTTGTCCGTATGCCCCTCGATGCTGATCTGACCTGACAACTCTGCCAGCAGATCGCGAATGCGATGGATGACGGGCACGAAGTCCTGCTTGAGATCTGCCGAGCCGCTGTCGAAGGAGGCCTTCTCCTGAATGTGGATGGTGATCGTGTCGCGATCCCATTCCAGCTCCAGCTCGCCGTCCTTCAGCTGCTCCTCAAGGGCCTCCACCACCTTCGCGACGTCCTCGAAGTCCGCCCCCTGCTTCTCGAGCCACTTGAGCGAGTTCTTATTGGTTTGGATGGTGAACTGACGCACTGACTTGATCGGCGTCGGCTCCGGTTTTCCCGGGCGAAACTCACGCGCGATGATGCTGGTGCCGCGCGGCATGATGCGGGTCTCCACATCGGCCTGCACGCCGAAGGCGTTCTTGATCTCGCCGGCGAGCTCCTTGAACTTGTTGATGTCCATCTCCGAGAACGCCAGTAGGAGCACGAAGAAGCTCATCAGCAGCGTACTCAGATCGGCGAAGGTGGACATCCACAGGGGGGCACCCGGTTCGCATTCGCACTCGTGGTCGTCTTCCTCATCCATGCGCGTTGCCCAGCACTAGCTGTCCTTACTACCGCGTTGTTTCACCGGCAGGTAGTTTTCGAGCATGCCCTCGATGACCCGCGGGTTCTGGCCATCCTGGATGGCGATCAGGGCGTCGATGATGAGCGACTTCGAGTGCTTCTCTTCCTTCGAGCGCAGGAGGAGCTTGTCCGCGATGGGGAAGGCCACCACGTTGGCGAGAACGGCGCCGTAGAGAGTGGTGAGCAGGGCGACGGCCATGGCAGGACCGATCTGCTTGGGATCGTCCATGTTCGAGAGCATCTGCACGAGGCCGATCAGGGTGCCGATCATCCCCATGGCGGGGGCGACATCGCCGATCGCTTTGAACACGGCCTGTCCCTGGGAGTGTCGATCGATGGTCAGGGCGAGGTCCTTGTTAAGGAGCGTCTTCACCGTCGCTGCATCGTGGCCGTCGACCAGGTAGCCGATGCCCTTTTGCATGAAATCATCGGGAATCTCGGCGCTCTCGAGGGCGAGCAGACCGCCCTGGCGCGACATCTGCGCTAGCTCCACGGCCTTGTCGACGAGCGCGCGGGGCTCGCTGACCTTCACCATGATCGCCTTCATCGCCACGCCGGCGGCGGCGAGGAACTGGCCGATGGTGAACTTCGATAGCACCACCATCAACGTACCGCCGAAGACGACGAGGATGGAAGGCGGGTTAATGAAGACGAGCGCGGAGCCGCCCAACATGACGGCGAGCGTCATGACGGCAAAGGCGCCGACGAAGCCTACTATGGTGGCGAGATCCAACCCAGTCCCCCAAGAGATTCAGTGAGAACGACTGCTAGCTTAGTCGGCGGGGGGGACACAGACTTGACGGACGGCTCGCAGAAGTGAGACGGCGCACCGTCAGGTGATGGTAGCTTTGCGAGCCCGTTCCCCTTCCGGGGGGATCAGCTTCGGGGGAGGCGTCCGATGGTGCTGGAGAGGGCGCCGTCGGGGCCGTAGACAGGGGTAGGCGTCTCCTGGCCGGCCGCGGTGTGGAGCAATAGGAGGGTTTGTTCGGCCCGATTTCGCAGGCGCGTGCTCAGTATCCCGTTGCGCTCGTTGAGCTCCTTACACTCCCCGGTGAGGGTCTGCAGGGCTTGCCAGGCCTTGGCGAGGCTGCCGTCCTGGTCGAGTGTGCGCAGGTGGGCTTCCAGCCGTTGTGGCGACGGATGACGAGCGCCCGCGTCGGCCGCTAGCCGCTTGCGTGGATCCGCCTCCTGCAGCCGGGCGATGCAGTCGCGTTTGCCCTCGAGGGCATTGTCCAGGCCGTCCTGATCGCGTTGTTCCAACGCCTGGCGTTCGGCCTGCAGCGTGCGCTTGAGGGCGTCCGTCAATGCGGCACACTCGCGCAGGCAGCGCTCGGCAAGGGCGTGTGAGTTCTCGGCGTCAGGTGTCTCGGGCATCGCCACGCTATCGGCTAGTTACGGAACAGGAGAGAGGCGATACCGCCCTCGGCGGCGAGCAGCTTCTCGGCCACTCGTTCGGGATCGATGCGGTACTCCCCGTTGGCCAGGGCCGTGCGTACCTCCTCCACCCGTGCCGCGTTGACCGCGGGGGTGGCGGCGATCTGCTCGTCGAGGGCCTGCAACAGCGCGGCGTCCTCGGTGAGCGACACGGTCTCGGTGTTCGCTGGCGTCGAGCGCGTGGCGGTCGTACCGGCGGTCGCGTTCGTGGATGGGGGGCTACGGTCGGGACCGATGATCCCCGGGTAGCTGCCGCTGGCGCCGCCGCTGCTGGGGCCCGTGATCTTGTCCGTCACCTCAGTCTCCAATGCGTGTGGGTGGAAAGGGGGTCGTTCGAACGTGTAGCGCGTCTCAACTGCTGACGATGCTCGCGTCCTGTGACCTGGTTATCGGCAGCGCTGCGGCCGACTTTAGGGATTCTGTGAAGCGAGTCCGTGCAAAGGTCGCAAATTCGAGAAAAACGGTAGGGGATGCGGCGGCCGTTGTCATTCGAGTAGCACCTCGACCACCTTGGCGCTGCGTATCACCCCCTCCACCACCACCTGGGATCGCAAATTGCGGACCCGGATGAGTTCGCCCCGTCGGCCATCTTCGAGTGCCTCGCCCGGCATGCCGACGGCGATCCCGCTGGTGTTCGCCTTCAGTAGCACCTCCTGGCCAGCCAGGATGTCGTTGCTGCGTCCCACGTTGCTCGGGGTCACCACCGCGCCTGCCGCCACCGGGCGCAGGGCCGGGCGACCCACGAGCTCCTCTCGACGATGGAACCAGCCGTAGGGGAGCTGGTCGATGCGCCGCTCCTCCAGGTACAGGTCCTCTCCGCTCAGGTGTTGGCCCCGGGCCACCGGACGGCGCGCGACCACCACCTCCGCGTAGGTCTCCAGGGCCACACGTATATAAGCGGTCCACGCCACGGGCCCCTCGCATTGGAGGGAGACCGTGCGGTAGGCGCCAGGACGCCGGCCCGGATCGCGTATCGACGCGGACGGTGTGTCCGCGCAGGCCTTCAACTTCAGTCGCGGATCGAGTCGATGGCCCCTGACCACGCGACGGTAACCGTCGCTCGGCTGGGCGGCCAGGACCGTTTGCTCCGCGAGCTGGCTCAGCGCCTCCAGCGGTTGCCAGGCGACGTCGGGCGTCGTGGCTCCGGCGTGGGGTGTCAACAGCATGACGCTGATGGCGGCCCACAGTGTCGGCCGAATCGCTCTCCCCATCGTGCTTCTCCGCGCGTAAGCCCTTGAGTGTGCAAGGGCAGGATGATCACCGACCCCGGAGCCTGTCGGCGTCCGAGCTACAAAGGTGATGCAAGCCGCGTGCCTATCAGATTTCTCTGCCTGCTGCGCGCTCGAGAGGCCTTGCCGAGCGCTCGACAGCTCGCGAACGGTGGGCAAACCCTTGCCGCCTGTTGCCGCCTGACGGCAAGCCCGCCGCGCCGGCGCAGCACCGCTTCGGGCACACCCTGCGGGCTGGTTCACATGGCGTGTGAGCGCTGGTTCACAGGCCGTCGGATGAGCGGTGTTTTCCAGGACTGGCACGCAAGTTGCTCCTGTCCCCCGGGAGCGAACCCACGAGGCGCTCAACCAGATCTTGCTCGGAGGCACACGTGATATTCGACTTGGACAACTACCTAGGGCTGCATGCCCAAGCGATGAAGGTCCGCACGGACCGTTCGAATCTGTTAGCCGCCAACATCGCTAACGCGGACACACCGAACTTCCAGGCACGGGATGTGGATTTCCGTGAGGTGATGCGCGGCTACGTCGACGGCAAGACGCAGGAGCCGACGCTCAATCGTACGCGCGCTGGTCATTTCAGTGAACCGACGGTGACGCGCAGCGGCGGTGAGGTGTCCTACCGGGTGCCGATGCAGCCGAGCCTGGACGGCAACACGGTCGAGCCAGACGTCGAGATCGCTGCGTTCGCTGAAAACTCCCTGCGCTACCAGGCCACCCTGCGTTTTTTGAGCGGGCGCATCTCCGGCCTGCGTGATGCGATCACCGGAGGCCGCTGATGAGCATGTTCAACATCTTCGATGTGTCCGCGAGCGCCATGGCTGCCCAGTCCGTGCGCATGAACGTGACGGCGAGCAACATCGCCAACGCCGAATCCGCCGGCAACTCCCCCGCCTCGACGTACCACGCGAGGTCGCCGGTGTTCGCCACCATCCTCGATCAGAACTCGCGGGCCCGCGGCGGCGTGCAGGTGCGCGGCGTGGTGGAGGACTTCTCGCCGGGACCAAAGCGCTTCGAGCCGACCAATCCGATGGCTGATGAGGAGGGCTACGTCTACCTCAGCAACGTCGATGTCATCGCGGAGATGGTGAACATGATGTCCGCCTCGCGCACCTATCAGAACAGCATCGAGGTGCTCAACACCTCGAAAGAGATGATGTCCCGCACGCTGACCATCGGTCAGTAAGTCGCGACCCCTCAAGGAGCCTTAGCCAAACCATGATCATCTCAGATCCCATCGCCCCCTCCTTCGATGTGGCCCCGTCCACGTCGAACCCGTCCGGCATCGACGATGCGGAGGACAGCTTTCTGACCTTGATGCTCACGCAGCTGCAAAACCAGAACCCCACAGAACCGATGGACAACGGCGAGTTCCTGAGCCAGCTCGCGGCCTTCGAGACGGCATCCGGCATCCGCGACCTCGAGGACTCCTTCGCTGTGCTCGCCGACGCCCTCGCTGCCAACCAGACCCTGCAGAGCGCCTCCCTGGTGGGGCGCGATGTGATCGCGCAGACCGATGCAGCGGTGCTGGAAGACGGTGGCACGGTGACCGGTCGCGTCCCCCTCGAGAGTTCCGTGGACGATCTGACGGTGGAGATCACCGACCCGGGCGGCGCCGTGATTCGCCGCCTGTCCCTCGGTGCCCAGGATGGCGTGACGGACTTCGTTTGGGACGGCCGTGACGATGCCGGCGCGCTAATGCCCGCAGGCACCTACACCGTGAACGCCGTCGGCACCGCCGGCGAGGAGACCTTTACGGCTCCCCTGGAGATCGCCACCCGGGTGGACAGCGTGTTGCTGAGCGGCCTGGGAGGCGAGGTGGAACTCGCCCTGGCCAACGGCGACACCGTTGGCGTCTCCCAGGTGAAGGAAATCAGTTGACGTTCGCAGGCTCATCGGTGGCGCTCGCGCAGCGACCCGATCCGCGAACCATCTAGTTACGAAGAGGAACAACTATGTCATTTCAGATCGCTCTCAGTGGTATCAACGCTGCCTCCACCGATCTCAGCGTCATTGCCAACAACATCGCTAACTCCGCGACGCTCGGATTCAAGGAGTCGCGCCTGGAGTTCTCCGAGCTCGTCACCAAGGGTGTGCAGCAGGCCGCGGAGACCCAGCAGTTCGGTTCCGGCACGATCGAGTTCACCGGCAACAGCTTCGACATGGCGATCTCAGGCGAGGGGTTCTTCACCCTCGAGGATGAAGGCTCGCTCGTGTACTCGCGCTCCGGCGCCTTCGGGGTGGACAACGAAGGGTTCGTCGTGAACAGCTTCGGTCAGCGCCTGCAGGTGTTTCCCGAGGCGGGACGGGGCGTGTTCGACATCGGCAACCTGGTAGACCTGCGACTAGCCGTGGGCGAAGCCCCGCCTCGGGCCACCACCGGCGGCGACATCGGCCTTAACGTGCCGGCATCGGCGCAGCCACCCGTCTCCCCGGTGTTTGACCCGCTCGATGTCGACAGCTTCAACAACTCGGCATCAACCACCGTGTTCGATTCGCTGGGTGCACCTCACGTGGCCACCTTTTATTTCGTTAAGGGGGCAGCTGACGGTCAATGGACGACCCACCTCACGATCGACGGCGACACGGTGGGCGCCGGTCAGACCTTGCAGTTCAGTAGCGAGGGACAGCTCGCATCGCCCGCGAACGGCGAACTCGATTTCCCGCCCTACGCCGTTGCGGGCGGCGCGAACGATCTCGATCTCACCTTCGACTTCGACGCGAGCACGCAGTTCGGTGACGCCTTCACCATCACCCAGGTGTTCCAGGATGGCTTCGGCGTGGGGTTGCTGACGGGGATCGACACCGATACCAGTGGCGTGGTCTCCGCGCGCTTCAGCAACGGCACCACCCAGGCGCTGGGACAGATCGCTCTGAGCGCCTTCACCAATACGCAGGGGCTGCGGGTGGACGGTGACAACACCTGGGTCGACACCACCGCCTCCGGTGAGGCTGTGCGGGGCGTGGCCGGTAGCAGTCGCTTCGGGCTCGTCCAGTCCGGCGCCCTCGAGCAGTCCAACGTCGACCTCACCACCCAGCTGGTGGACATGATCATCTCCCAGCAGTTCTTCCAGGCCAACGCGCAGATGATCTCCACCCAGGATGAGATTCAGCAGACCATCATCAACCTGTAAGGGGCCTGACAGATGGATCGTTTTCTCTACGTAGGCATGAACGGCGCGCGCCAGCTGATGATGGCGCAGGCGGTTAATGCGAACAATCTTGCTAACGCCTCGACGACCGGCTTTCGGGCCGATCTGCACGGCTTCGAAGCGAAGGAGGGTCAGGGGGTCGGGTTCCACAGCCGCATCAACCCCTCGGCCACCTCGCAGAGCATCGACCTCTCCTACGGCGCCATCCGCGAGACCGGTCGCCGCCTCGACGTGGCCCTGAGTGGCGATGGCTTCTTCGTGGTGCAGGATCCGAGCGGGGCCGAGGGCCTCACCCGCAATGGCGAGTTCAGCATCGGTCCGGGCGGTCTGCTGTCTACCAGCAACGGCGGTCTCGTCCTGGGCGAAGGTGGACCTATCTCCATCCCACCCGGTGGCCAGCCCTTCATCGAGCCGGACGGTTCGGTGCTGGTGAGTCAGGACGGGGGCGCAGGTGCCGCCGTCGGCCGCCTGCGGCTGGTGAATCCACCGGCTCAATCGCTCTACCGCCGCGAGGACGGATTGCTCAACGCTTCCGAGCCCTTCGAGGACGACCCGGAGGTACGAGTGCGTTCCGGCGCCCTCGAGCAGAGCAACGTCAATCCCGTGCACGAGATGGTGCGCATGATCGAGCTCTCGCGCCTGTGGGAGATGAACGTGAAGACCATGACGGCTGCCGAGGAGAACGCGCGCGCCGCGGCCTCCGTCGCAACCTTCGTACGATGATTCTTAGGAGACGAGCAGCATGACGCCAGCTTTATGGGCCGCGCAGACAGGGCTCGATGCGCAGCAAACGCGCATGAGCAACATCGCCAACAACCTATCGAACTCGTCCACCACCGGCTTTAAGACGGGCCGGGTCGCCTTCGAGGACCTGCTCTACCAGAACGTCAAGCAGGTGGGCGGTCTTTCCTCGCAGCAGACCGAGCTGCCCTCGGGGTTGATGCTGGGCAGCGGCGTGCGCGTCGTAGCCACCCAGAAGATGTTCCTGCAGGGGCCGATCCAGCCCACGGGCAACCCGCTCGATGTGGCGATCGAAGGGCAGGGCTTCTTCTCCGTGCAGTTGCCCGACGGCACCCAGGCCTTCACCCGCGACGGCGCCTTCCAGCGCAACGCCAACGGCGACATGGTGACCTCCAGCGGCTACCTCCTCGATCCCCCGGTGAACATCCCCGAGGATGCGGTCTCCATCACCATCGGCACCGACGGCACCGTGTCCGTGCAATTGCAGGGCCAGCCGGCGGCGGTCAACCAGGGCAACATCCAGGTGACCACCTTCGCCAATCCGTCCGGCCTGATGCCGCGGGGCGAGAACCTCTTCGTCGAGTCCGCGGCCTCGGGTGCCGCCACGCCTTCCGTCCCTGGGCAGGCGGGCGCCGGGCAGCTGCGAGGGCAGGCCGTGGAGGGTTCGAACGTGAACGTGGTGGAGGAACTGGTGAGCATGATCGAGACCCAGCGCGCCTACGAGATCAACTCCCGGGTGATCTCCGCCAACGACCAGATGCTGCAGTTCCTGAGCAACAACCTCTGATGGGCTATCGCATAGCAAAATCAATGGGTCGAGGCGTGACGATGAGTGATCGGTGGCAACAGGGGGCAAGGCTCCTCAGCGCAGGGCTGCTCGGTGCGCCGCTGATGGGGCTGGTGGGCTGCGCCAGCACGAGCTCGGACGATATGCCGGCCTGGCCGTCGGCGCCGCCGACGCAGATCGTCGCCCCGGCGGTGGCCGAGTCCGGCGCCATCTACACCTCAGGGCAGGACATCCGCTTCTTCGAGGACGTGAAGGCGCGTCGCGTCGGCGACATGATCACGATCACGCTGGCCGAGCGGACCGATGCAAGAAAGTCGGCGAGCACGGCCACCAGTCGCGAGAGCGAGTTGGATATCCCCGCGCCGACCATCGCCGGGGGACCCGTGCCCCGCACCGGGACTCAGTTCCTGCAAAACGACATCGACACCTCGCGGGCCTTCTCGGGCTCCGGTGACTCGTCCCAGAGCAACAGTCTCAACGGCAGCATCACCGTCACCGTGGTGGGCGTCACCCCGACGGGGAACCTGCTGGTGCACGGGGAGAAGTGGATCGAGATCAACCAGGGCTCGGAGCTGCTACGCATCAGTGGTCTGGTGCGGCCGGCGGACATTCAAACGGATAACTCCGTCGAGTCCTTCCGGGTGGCCAACGCGCGGATCACCTACAGCGGTCGTGGCGCCGTCGCTCGCGCCAATGCTCAGGGCTGGCTCGGGCGCCTGTTCGATTCGCCGCTCTTCCCTCTTTGAATAACCTAAGGATTGCGTCAAGTATGCGAACCGCTGAGTCATTGCTGATCACCCGGGCGCGCCGCCGTTTGGCGCTGTTGCTGGCCGTGGTGCTGGTGTGTCTGATCGCGCCCCTCGGGGAGTTGCGTGCAGAGCGCATCAAGGACATCGCCTCGATTCAGGGTGTGCGTACCAATCAGCTCGTTGGCTACGGTCTCGTGGTGGGTCTCGACGGCACCGGCGATCAGACGGTGCAGGCGCGCTTCACGCAGCAGTCCATCATCAACATGCTGCAGGGCTTCGGCATCACCATTCCGCCGAACACGAACCTGCAGCTGACCAACGTAGCGTCCGTGATCGTGCACGCCGATCTGCCGCCCTTCGGCAAGCCGGGGCAGCAGATCGATGTGACCGTCTCGTCCTTGGGCAACGCCGACAGCTTGCGCGGCGGTAGCCTGATCATGACGCCCCTGAAGGGAGCCGACGGCGGTGTCTACGCGATCGCCCAGGGCAACCTCATCGCGAGCGGCTTCGGCGCTTCCGGCAACACCGGGACCAGCGTGAACGTGGGCGTGAAGACCGTGGCCCGGATTCCGAACGGTGCCACCATCGAACGCACGGTGCCTAGCGCCTTCGCTAGCGGCGACAGCATTCGCCTGAACCTCCACACGCCGGATTTTACGACCATTCGACGGGTCATCGACTCCGTCAACGCCTTCTTCGGGCCGGAGATGGCCGTCGCCGTGGACCAGAGCACCCTCTCGGTGCGAGCACCCTTGGACCCTTCCCAGCGGGTCGCCTTCGTCGCCGAACTCGAGAACCTGGAGGTGGAGCCTGGCGAGGCCCCAGCGCGGGTCATCGTCAACTCGCGCACGGGGACCGTGGTGATCGGTTCGCACGTGCGGGTGTACCCCGCCGCCGTGACCCACGGCACGCTCACGGTCACGATCAGCGAGCAGCCGGGAGTCAGCCAGCCATCGCCCTTCGGCGGTGGTGCCACCGCGGTGGTCGAGCAGTCCGCGGTGGAGATCACCGAGCAGGAGAACGCGATGTTCCTGTTCGAGCCTGGCGTCACCCTCAGCGACATCGTCACGGCGGTCAACCAGGTAGGCGCCGGACCCAGCGATCTCGTCTCCATCCTGCAGGCCCTCAAGCACGCCGGAGCCTTGCGTGCGGAGCTGGTGGTGATCTGATGAACTCCCTCGCCCAACATCTCACCCCCGCCGTGCTCGATGGCGTGTCGAGTGCTGCGCAGAGCGCGCGCGTGGCGGCCAACAGCGGTCAGGCCCTCGACGCCGATCAGACCCAGGCGGTGATCGAGCAGTTCGAACAGATGTTCGTGCGCATGATGCTCAAGAGCATGCGCTCGGCCACCCAGACCCTGAGCGCCGACGGCGGTTTGGGGGGCGGTGGCGCCCTCGGCGGCAGCAGCGGGTCGAACTCGAGCTACCTGGAGATGTTCGACGGGCAGATCGCTCAGCGCCTCGTGCAGGGGCGAGGACTCGGCCTCGCCGAGCTCCTGCGTGAGCAACTGGGGCTCGGGACGCCAGCGCGAGGGGCGGACCCTGTCGCGGCCAAGCCCTTGCCGGCACCGCGCGCCTTCGCCGAGCCGGCCATGCCGCCGCCGACCGATGCGAAGTACCAGGTGGTTCCGCGCTCGGGCCTGCGCGCTCCCGTCGGCACGACGCCAGGTCAGGCGTCCCAGGTCGAACCCGTTGCCCCCGCGAAGTCGCAGGGCCTTGGGCAGGCCTTCGAATCGGCCAGCGAATTCGTCAGCTCGCTGCTGCCCCTCGCGCGCCAGGCGGCGCGACGCTTGGGCGTCAGCGCTCGCGGCCTGCTTTCGCAGATGGCCTTGGAGACCGGTTGGGGTCGCCACGTGCCGCCGACGGCGAACGGCAGCAGCAGCAACAACTTGTTCGGCATCAAGGCAGGCACCGACTGGGCCGGCGGCCGCACCACCTTGTCGACCCTGGAAATGGACGACGGGGTGCTGCGCAAGACTATCGCCCAGTTCCGTGTGTACGACTCGCCGGCGCAGAGCCTCGAGGATTACGTGCGCTTGCTCGAGCGCAATCCGCGCTACGCCGAAGCGCTCGGCACGGGCGAGGACATCGGCGCCTTTGCGCGCGGCCTGCAGCACGGCGGCTACGCCACGGATCCAGCTTACGCACAGAAGATCGAATCCATCGCCAACGGCAAGCTCTCCACGCTGTTGGATGACCTAGGAGTGACCCCATGAGCAGTATCTTCAACACCGGCGTGTCGGGCTTGCTGTCCTACCAGGCAGCGCTTGCCACCGTGAGCAACAACATTGCCAACGCCAGCAACGAGAACTACAGCCGCCAGGTGTCGGAGTTCGAGTCGCTGCCGGGGCAGGGCGGCGGTGCGGTGCGAATCGGCTCTGGCGTCGAGTTGGCCGGGGTGCGACGAGTCTTCGATCAGTTCCTGACCCGGTCTCTCTTCAACGCCACCGAGTCCGCGGCGCGCCTGAGTGCGATGAGCGAGCTGGGGGCGAGCGTCGATAGCGTGCTGATCAACGCCGAGTCAGGCGTGTCCGCCGGCATCCAGGGCTTCTTCGAGTCCCTCTCCTCGCTTACCACCGATCCCTCGTCCCTGGCCTCGCGCGAGGACACCTTGGGCGCGGCCGCGGCCATGATCGATCAGTTCCGGGCCTTGGATACGCGCTTCCGCGAGGTCGAGTCGCAGATCGATCAGCGGCTCAGTATCGCCGTGTCCGACATCAACTCGCTGGCCAAGTCGATCGCCGATCTGAACGACGAGATATCTCGGGCGGGTGGCAGTGCCGGCCGCGGGCCTAATGATCTACTTGACAGGCGCGATGCGTTGCTGCGGGAGCTGAGCAATTACACCAACGTGCAGACCTCCGAGAATGGCGACGGCTCGATCACCGTGGTCATCGGTGAGGGGTTGACCTTGATCCGCGGTGTGGAGGCGGACACGCTGGCGGTGGCCATCGATCCCTCCGATCCCCAGGTGCTGACCGTGACCCTGCAGACCGGTAGCGGCCCGGGGGCCACCACGATCGACATCGGCAGTCGTCTGCGCGGCGGTGAGCTCGGCGGTTTGATCGACTATCGCCGCGACGTACTGGTGGGCTCGCGCAACGAGCTCGGCGCCGTCGCCTACGCCCTGTTCGACCAGCTCAACGAGGTAAACCGCAACGGCCTGACCTTGGACGGTCAGCTCGGTGAGGAACTCTTCGCCTTCGGCGACGCCACCACCTTCATCCGCGATGATGCGAGTCCCGGGCTCGGCGCCAGTGCCGCGGTCACCGACACGCTGGCACTCACCGGCCAGGACTACGATCTGCGCTACGACGGTTCGGCGTGGGTGATCCGCGACGCCGTGACCCAGCGTGAAGTGCCCTTTACGGGTTCGGGTGCCTCCGCAGATCCGCTGGTGGTGAACGGCGTGACCATCACGGTGACCGGTACGCCGGCCGCCGGCGATCGCATTCGCGTGCGCCCGACCACCGACGTGATCAGCGGTCTGCAATTGCTCACCAACGACCCTGCGGACCTTGCCATTGCTGCGCCCGTGGTCGCGAGCGCGAGTCTGGATAACATCGGCGATGGCTATATCGATGACCTCACCGTGATCAACCGGGACGCTCCGGGCTTGTTCAATCCGGTGACCATCACCATCATCGACGACCGTACCTTCGACGTGGACGGCGTTGAGGTTCGTGGCTACAACCTGGGCCAACCCGTATCCATCAACGGCTACTCATTCACCCTGAATGGTGACCTGGTGGCCGGTGACGTCTTTACCTTCGAGCCGAATGCATCCGGGATAGGCGATAACCGCAACGGCTTGGCGATGTTGGACATTCGTAGTTTGCGCACGCTCAACGGCGGCACCACCACCACGGAGGGTGGCTTCGACAACCTGGTGACGGGGCTTGCCGCTGAGAATCGCGCGATCAATCTGAGCTTCGACGCCGCCGCCTCTCTGCTCGTGAATGCGGAGCAGGAGCGTCTGGCGCTGTCCGGGGTGAACCTCGACGAGGAAGCTACCAATCTCCTGCGCTTCCAACAGGCCTACTCAGCGTCTGCGGAAGTAATTCGTGCGGCGGACGAGTTGTTCAATACCTTGCTCGGCATCGTTCAGTAGTGCCAGCGATCCTCGATTGACGGAGTGAGACGATGCGAGTAGCGGAGCTTTCCAATCCCACCCTGATGATCGACCTGATCGGTCGCGCATCAGCCGAGCTAACCCGATTGCAAAGTCAGTCGGCCACGGGCAAGGCTTTTCAGTCGCCGAGCGAGGATCCCTTCGGGGCCACCCGCAGCCTGCAGCTGACCCGGGCCCTGGAGCAACTCGAGCAGTTCGAGGTCAATGCGGGTCGTGCGGAGGATCGCCTGATCCTGCAGGAGGTGACTCTCGGCGATCTCGGCGATCAGTTCCGACGAGTGCGTGAGCTGGCGATTCAGGCCAACAACGCCATCCTCTCCGACGCGGATCGCCGCGCGATTGGAGCTGAAGTGGAGCAGATTCGCCAGGAAGTGATCGCCTTGGCGAACGCCGTCGATGGCGAGGGGCGCTACCTATTCTCTGGCACGCGTTCGAACATCGAGCCCTTCGCGGATTCCGCGAACGGCGTGAGCTACCTGGGCGATCAGGTGGAGCGGCAGCTGCAGATCGGACCCGGCCGGACCGTCAGCGACGGGGCCGATGGCGATGCTGTATTCATGCGAGTTGCCGATGGCAACGGTTCGTTCGTGACGAGTGCCCAGTCGACCAACACCGGCACGGGCGTGATTGATGCCGGCAGCGTGATCGATCTGAGTGTCGAGGTGGATAGCACCTATGCCATCAACTTCACCTCGCCGACGGAGTACGAGGTGAGGGAGGGCGGCGCGCGCATCGCCAGCGGGGACTACGACCCGGATGCCGGTGGCGACATCATCTTCGAGGGCCTGAGGGTAGGTCTTAGCGGCGCGCCGCTAGCGGGTGATTCCTTCATAGTCGCTCCGAGCCGCAATCAGGATGTCTTCTCCACCCTGGATCAGTTGGTGGAGGTGCTGAACACCTCGCAACCGACCCCCGCCGATCGAGCCGCGCTCAACAACGCGCTCAACTCCGCCCTCGTCAATCTCGACCAGGCCCAGGAGAACTTCTCCGTGCAACGGGCGAGATCGGGCGCGCGCCTGAACGCCGTTGAGAGCCAGCGCACACTGAACGATGAGAGTGCGATCTTGCTGCAGGCCTCGCGCTCAGCGGTGGAGGACGTGGACCTGGTCGAGACGATCAGCTCCCTGGAAATCCAGATCAACACGCTCGAAGCCGCGCAACAGTCCTACGTGGCCGTGCAGCGGCTCTCATTGTTCAACTTCCTCTGATGCAGGCGCTTAAGCTAATGCAACAGATGGTCGATGCAGTGAGCGGGACCATGCGCCCGTCACCGCGCCGCCACGACTGGTCGGCGAAAGTGACGAAGTTACGTCAAAAGGGGGGCAGATCGCCGCCCTAACCGCCCGGTTTGCCATGAACTTTAGCGCCGGTGCTCGGAAATCGGCGCAACGTCTCGATCCTGACGACGGGAAGCGTGCATTCCTAAGGTTTGCACGGCCACTCCCGATACGGGGTTCGAAGGCTGGCCTGTGAGCGCCCCACCCACTCGTGGTGCGTCGCTTGAGCCAGAAACTTCGTTACAACCGCATCAGGAGTTCAAACATGGCTTTGACAGTCAACACTAACGTTCTGTCTCTGACAGCCCAGCGCAACCTCTCTAACTCCGAGTCGCTGCTGGGCTCGGCACTGGAACGTCTCGGTTCTGGCCTTCGCATCAACAGCGCCAAAGACGACGCTGCTGGTCTGTCGATCGCAGAACGTCTGACCACGCAGATTCGCGGCCTCAACCAGGCTGTGCGAAACGCCAACGACGGCATCTCCCTGTCGCAGACGACGGAAGGTGCCCTCGGCGAGGTGGTCAACAACTTGCAGCGTATTCGTGAGCTGGCCGTGCAGTCCGCTAACGGTACTAACTCGAACGACGACCGCGGCGCGCTGGATGCAGAAGTGCAGCAGCGTCTGGCGGAGATCGACCGTATCGCCACGCAGACTACCTTCAACGGCCTGGCAGTGCTCGACGGCACCTTCGGTACCGCCACCTTCCAGGTGGGTTCCGAGGTGGGCGACACGATCACCTTGGATCTGAGCACCAGTGCTCGTACCAACTCCCTGGGCACCATCGCTCAGGCTACCGGTGCATCCGCCGTCGACGCTAACGCGCTCGCGGCGGGCGACGTCACCATCAATGGCGTTGAGGTGGCGGCTTCCGCTGGCTTCGCTGGGACCGAGACTGGTCAGGGCTCTGACAGCGCCTTTGCCAAGGCTGACGCGATCAACAACAGCGGTATCACGGGCGTCGAGGCCACCGTGGTCTCTGCTGTGGTCGACGGTGACGTGGCCGGTGGCATCACCCTGACGGACGCGGCTGACACCTTCCAGCTCGACATCAACGGCGTGACCGTGCTCAACGAGACCAACACCACGCTGACGGCAGATGAGGTGGTCGAGCAGATCAACGCTGTGTCCAGCCAGACCGGTGTGACGGCGGAAAACAACGGCGGCACGATTCGTCTCACCGCGGAAGACGGCCGTAACATCGAGACGGAAGCGTCCGTGACCGACGCCAACTCCAACTCCACCACGTTCTTCACCGATGACGGCGGTACTGCGGCGGTCGCTCGCGGCAGCATCCAGCTGACCTCGCCCACCGGTGCCATCACCGTGGGTGACGCGAACAGCCGCACGGGCTTCGGCGACACGGTGGTCAACCTGGATAACACCACGTTGAACTCCGTGGACGTGACCACGGTGACGAACTCCGAGACCACGATCACCCGAATTGATGCGGCCCTTGCCCAGATCAACTCGGTACGTTCGGACCTCGGTGCTACGCAGAACCGTCTCGAGTCGACGATCGCCAACCTGTCCAACGTGCAGGTGAACCTGGAAGCTTCGCGCGGCCGAATCACCGACGCTGACTTCGCTGCTGAAACTGCCAAGCTAACGCGCGCGCAGATCCTGCAGCAGGCCGGCATCTCGGTGACGTCGCAGGCCAACGCGGCGCCCCAGTCGGTCCTGGGTCTGCTGGGCTAAACGCTCAAGTAGCTCCTCCAGGACGGGTCGGCGGCAGGGCGCTGGATGCTTTATCCATAGCTTTATTCTATGTTGAGAAAGTTACAAAAGACCGCAAAGTTGCGCAGCCAGCTGGATTGCCTGTGACTGGCTTGTCGTG
>JBCBZW010000034.1 GCA_039815145.1 Pseudomonadota bacterium | reverse complement strand
CCGTGGCCCCTGCGCTACCATACCGGCGCCGTGTTTGGACGTAAGAAAAAGAAAGGCGACGCCGAGGCGACGCCCCCCGAACCCACCGCAGCAGCAGCCGCCCCCGAGGTGGAGGCTGAGGCGCCGCCTGTCGAGGATAAACCGCGCAAGGGATTCTTCTCTCGCATGCGGGACAGGTTGGGGCGCAAGGACTCCTGGCTCAAGGTGGGCAGCCTCCTGCCCGGGCGCAAGATCGACGACGAGGTGCTCGAGGAACTCGAGACCAACCTGATCATGGCCGACGTGGGCCTCGGGGTCACCGAGCAGATCATGAGCGGCCTGCACAAGCGCGTCGCCCGCGCGGAGCTGGCGGACTACGACGCCCTCGCCGCCGCCCTGCGCGAGGAGATCGTGCGACTGCTCGAGCCCGTCACCGCGCCCCTCGAGCTGCCGGACGACGTCGCCCCCTTCATGATCCTGATGGTGGGCGTCAACGGCGCCGGCAAGACCACCACCGCCGGCAAGCTCGCCCGCCACTTCGCAGCCCAGGGCAAGCGGGTGATGATGGCCGCCGGCGACACCTTCCGCGCCGCCGCGGTCGAGCAGCTCAAGGTGTGGGGCGAGCGCAATCAGATCGACGTCATCGCCCAGACCGACGGCGCCGATCCCGCCGCCGTCGTGTTCGACGCCATGGAAGCAGCCCGCGCCCGCAAGGCGGACGTACTGATCGCCGACACGGCAGGCCGCCTGCACACCCAAGGTGGGCTCATGGACGAGTTGGCCAAGGTGAAGCGGGTGGTGTCCCGCCACGACCCCGACGCCCCCCACGAGGTGATGCTCGTGCTCGATGGGGGCATGGGCCAGAACGCCGTGCAACAGGCGAAGGCCTTCCACGAAGCGATCGGCGTCACGGGCATCACGATCACCAAGCTCGACGGCACCGCCCGCGGCGGCACCTTGCTCGCCATCGCCGGGGAGCTGGGACTACCGATTCGCTACATCGGCGTGGGTGAGGGGCTGGAAGACCTCGGGCCCTTCGACGCACGCCAGTACGCCGAAGCCTTGCTCGCCGCCGAGGACGGTGAGGCGCACTGAAGTGCTGGGCCGAGGCTGCGTGCCGTCGTGGCGCCTGAGGGCTGAGAGCTCGCCCCCATGATCCAGTTCGACAACGTCACCAAGCGCTACGCCCAGGGCGGACGCGACGCCTTGCGCGAGCTCAGCTTCACCGTCGATGACGGCGAGATGGTCTTTCTCACCGGTCGCTCCGGGGCCGGCAAGAGCACGCTCTTACGCTTGATCGCCCTCGTCGAGCGCCCCACCCGCGGCCAGGTGTTCGTGGGCGGCACCAACACCTCACGCTTGTCCCGGCGTGCTGTGCCCGCCTTTCGCCGCGGCATCGGCATCGTCTTTCAGGATCACAAGCTGCTCGCCGATCGCACCGTGTTCGACAACGTCGCCCTGCCGCTGGTCATCGCCGGCGCCGGCACGCGGGAGATAGGCAAACGCGTGCGTGCGGCCCTCGACCAGGTGGGGCTCGCGCAGTACGAGCGCTCATCGCCCGACGCCCTCTCGAGCGGCGAGCAGCAGCGCGTGGGCATCGCCCGGGCTGTGGTCAGTCGGCCGCGCCTGCTGATCGCCGACGAACCCACGGGCAACCTCGATCCGCTCCTCTCCTACGAGATCATGAAGCTCTTCCTGCGCTTCAACGAGGTGGGGGTGACCGTGCTCATCGCCAGCCACGACGTACAGCTAATCCGTTTGATGGGTAGCCGGGTCCTGACCCTCGATCAGGGTCAGCTCCTCGCCAATCGCCAAGCCACCACCGCCGAGCCCAACGATGCCGATCCGTCGTGACGGCTCGCGCAACGCCGGTGCCGATCCAGGCCCGGACCGCCAGGCCGCAGCGGAGCGCCGTCGCCGCCGCGCCCGACGCGAGCGCGAGGTGGCGGCAGAGCAGACCGCACAGCGCGAGACCAAACGGGTGCCACGCCGCGACGGCGAAGGACAAGGCACTCTTGCCCGCCTGCGCACCTATGGACTCCGTCAGGCGCAGATGCTCATCGGCGCCCTCGGCCGATTAGCCCGTACGCCAACGACATCCATACTCACGGTGGCGGTGATCGGCGTCTCCCTTGCCCTGCCCTTGGCGCTGAAGCTCCTCACCGACAACGCGACGCGCGCCACCTCGGCCTGGCGCTACCGGGCGGAGATCTCCGCCTACCTCACGCCGGGCGTGGCGGAGACCACGCTGCAGGAGCTGGCGACCCGCTACCGGGCCGATGCACGCATCAGTGCGGTGGAGGCGATCCCTGCCAACGAGGGCCTGACCTGGTTCCGCGAGAACAGCGGCATGGACGAGCTACTGGAGTCGCTCACCGACGAACGCGGGGATCCGGCCAATCCCATCCCCCACACGTTGGTGGTCGTGCCAGCGCCTGGTCGCGACGACGATGCATCCGTCCGGGCCCTGGTGAGCGAGCTGCAAGGCCTGAGGCAGGTGGATACGGTCACCGAGGACCTCGCCTGGCTGCGGCGCCTGCGGGCCACGCTCAGCCTCCTTGGCCAGGCGAGCCTGCTCACCACCGTGCTGCTCGGCTTCGCCGCCCTGCTCGTCATCGCCAATGCGATTCGCGGCGATGTGAGCGCACGACGAGAGGAGATCGTGATCTCGCGTCTGATCGGGGCCAGCGACGGGTTCGTGCGCCAACCCTTCGTGTTCAGCGGCCTGTGGTACGGCTTCGGCGGTGGCGTGCTTGCGATCGTGCTGGTCGCCCTGGCCCTGCTAGCCCTCGGCGGCCCGGTGGCGAGACTGGCGGAGGTTTATGGCACGTCGTTCACGCTGTCTGGCCTCGGCGTCGGCCCCGTGGCGACCGTGATCGGTGGCGCGGCATTTCTTGGGGCGACGAGCGCCTGGATCGCTGCCGATCGCGTTTTACGATCGATGGAACCAAATTGACCGGTCGGTACACTAATAGGGCGTAAGCGTATTTGCGTGCCCCGTTTGCGCCCCAGGTCACCGTTCGACGGCACTGACCCCACCGTTATTCACGGTAATGCGTCACAGGAACGCCGCTGGTGTTAGCACTCCCTACGGTTGAGTGCTAAATTTAAGGTAATGACATCCATGCTTGGAAGGAGGGCGATCTCATGAGTACTGCCCTGACTATCAACAATCAGCACAACCTGCTGGCCGTCGGCCCCGTCGGCAACCTGGACGCGTACATCAGCGCCGTACAGACCGTGCCCGTGCTCGAGGTGGAAGAGGAACGCAGCCTGGCGGCTCGTTTCCGCGAAGATAACGACGTGGAAGCGGCACGTTCGCTGGTGATCGCGCACCTTCGCTTCGTCGTGCACATCGCTCGCGGCTACATGGGCTACGGCCTGCCGCTCGGCGATCTGGTGCAGGAAGGCAACGTCGGTCTCATGAAGGCCGTGAAGCGCTTCGACCCGGAGGTGGGCGTACGCCTGGTGTCCTTCGCGGTGCACTGGATCCGCGCCGAGATCCACGAGTTCGTGCTGCGCAACTGGCGCGTGGTCAAGGTGGCGACCACCAAGGCCCAGCGTAAGTTGTTCTTCAATTTACGAAAAGCCAAGAAACACCTGGGTTGGCTCTCGGCCGACGAGACCAAGGCGGTAGCCGAGGACCTCGGCGTGACGCCGGCGGAGGTGACGGAGATGGAGCGGCGCCTCGCGGCCCGCGACCAGTCCTTCGATCCCCTGCCCGGTGAGGACGACGAAGACGGCGGCTACTCGCCCCAGACCTACCTGCCGGCTGCCGAGGAGGACCCCGCCGTGGCCCTCGAGGCGGACGACTGGGAGGCGGCGAACCACGCCAGCCTCACCGCGGGCCTGGACGCGCTCGACGAGCGCAGCCGGGACATCGTGCAGTCGCGCTGGCTGACCGAGAACAAGGCGACCCTGCACCAGCTCGCCGATCGCTACGGCGTGTCGGCGGAACGCATCCGCCAGATCGAAGCCGCCGCGATCAAGAAGCTCGGCAAACTGGTCGCCGCCGCTTAGGGCCAAACGCGCCTCCCGGCGCTGATTCACGACTAGCGTCGACCCGTGCGGGCCCTCGCCCGCACGGGTATCATTGCGCCCCCAAATAAGAGCCCGTGCACGGAGCTGACGCTATGTCTACCGCAGCCCAAGATCCCGCTGTCGCCCCCGCGCCAGCCGCCACCTCCCGCCGCCGCCTCGATCCCATGGATCTGTACGACGTGCGCGGTGAACTCAACGACGAAGAGCGCATGGTGCAGGACACCGTGGCCCGCTTCGTCGACGAGGTGGCCCTGCCGCTGATCCCCAAGGCCTTCGACGATCACACCTTCCCCATGGAACTGGTGCCGCAGATCGCCGAGCTGGGCCTGTTCGGCAGCTCCATCGAGGGCTACGACTGCGCCGGCCTGAACGCCATCTGCTACGGCCTGATCTGCCAGGAGCTCGAACGCGGCGACTCCGGTCTTCGCAGCTTCGTCTCCGTGCAGTCGAGCCTGGTGATGTACCCGATCCACGCCTTCGGCAGCGAAGAGCAGCGCCAGCGCTGGCTGCCCGCCATGGCGCGCGGTGAGGCGATCGGCTGCTTCGGCCTCACGGAGCCTCACGGCGGCTCCGACCCAGCCAACATGAAGACCCACGCCCGCCGCGACGGCGATGACTGGGTCATCAACGGCGCCAAGATGTGGATCACCAACGGCGCCATCGCCGACGTCGCCGTGGTCTGGGCCCAGACGGACGACGGCATCCGCGGCTTCCTGGTGGAGAAGGGCACGCCGGGCTTCGAAGCGACCGTGATCGAACGCAAGTTCTCCCTGCGCGCCTCCATCACCTCGGGCCTGTTCTTCGACGATGTGCGCGTGCCCGCTTCAGCCATGCTGCCGGGCGTGAAAGGCCTGAAGGGCCCCTTGAGTTGCCTCACCCAAGCCCGCTACGGCATTACCTGGGGCGTCATCGGCGCCGCCCAGGCCTGCCTGCGCGAAGTGCTCGACTACACCAAGTCACGCGAACTGTTCGGTCGCCCGCTCGATCACACCCAGACCGTGCAGCGCCGTGCCGCCGACATGGCTCGTCGCATCACCACCGCCCAGCTGCTCTCGCTGCAGCTCGGCCGCCTGAAGGAGCGCGGCGCAATGACGCCGAGCCAGGTGTCCGTGGCGAAGTGGAACAACGTGCGCATGGCCATCGACATCGCCCGCGACGCCCGCGACCTGCTCGGCGGCGCCGGCATCAGCACCGAGTACTGCCCGATTCGCCACATGCTCAACCTCGAGAGTGTCATCACCTACGAGGGCACGGAGACCGTGCACGAGCTGGTGGTTGGTCAGGAACTGACCGGCACCAACGCGTTTTAGCAAATCCCGTCGCCGGCAGGCTCAGGACGTCTTCGATGATGGCGGCGTCCTGATGCTTGCCGCGCGCAACGAAGCTACACTCTTCGCTCGTCAACCAGGCTAAGGACAGGCCGTAACGCATGGCTGCCACGCCCACGCCGCCGCCGACCTCTGCGCGCGCCACGAAGGCCGCCACGCGCAGCGTCAACCGCGCCGACATCATCGACCGCAACTTCCTCGAGCTGCTCGCCGACATCGAGGCGAGGCCCGAGCAGACCTTGCCGAAGGTGACCCGCGCCGACTTCGAAGCCGCGGGCCTTGCGAGCGACGACGCCCTGCAGATCCTCGAAGCTCAGCTGATGTCGCGCCACCTCGACTACGCAGCGCGCCGCATGCGCTCGCGCAACGAGGGCTTCTACACGATCGGCAGCGCCGGCCACGAGGCCAATGCCGTGCTCGGTTGGCTGACCCGCGTCACCGACCCCGCCTTCCTCCATTACCGCAGCGGCGCCTTCGTGATGGCGCGCGGCATGAAGGTGCCCGGTGTAGACCCCGTGCTCGACACGGCGCACGGCATCGCCGCCAGCGCAGAGGACCCGATCTCCGGCGGTCGTCACAAGGTGTGGGGTAGCCGCCCCCTGTGGATTCCGCCGCAGACCTCGACGATCGCCAGCCAGCTACCGAAAGCGGTAGGTGCCGCCGTGGCCCTCGCCCAGGCCGCACGGGTGGAAGGCGCCCTCCCCGTGCCCGACGACAGCATCGTCTACTGCAGCTTCGGCGATGCCAGCACCAACCACGCCACGGCCCTCAGCGCCTTCAACTCGGCGGCCTGGACCGCCTACCAGCGCTTGCCCGTGCCGATCCTGTTCGTCTGCGAGGACAACGGCCTCGGCATCTCCGTGCGCACGCCGGGCGGTTGGGTGAGGCAGAACTTCGCGCACCGGGCGGATCTGCACTACCTTCACGCCGACGGCACGGACCTGCTCGACACGGTGGGCACAGCGCGTGAGGCGATCGATTGGTGCCGCCGAGAACGGCGCCCCGTCTTCCTGCACATCACCCACCCACGCCTGCTGGCGCACGCCGGGACGGACGCGGAGGCGGAGTATCGCCCGCTGGCGGAGATCGAGGCCGACGAGGCCCGCGACCCGCTCCTGAACTCGGCCCGCTCCATCGTCGCCGCCCGCTTGCTGAGCGTGATGGAACTGCGCCAACGCTACGAGGCTATCCGCGAACGCACGGAGATCGCCGCGCGCCGCGCCGCCAAAGCGCCGAAGCTGCGCACCGCCCAGGAGGTGATGCGGCCCCTGACGCGCGTCTCCCCGGCCGACCGCGTGCTCGAGGAGGCGACGCGCGAAGCGCCCACGGAAGCCCGCGAGAAGGCCTTTGCCTCCCGCGGCGGACTGCCCGAAACGCAAGCAGCTCCCCGTCATCTCGCCATCCAGATCAATCGCGCCCTCACGGACCTCATGGTCAAGTACCCGCAGATGACCCTGTTCGGGGAAGACGTGGCGCAGAAGGGCGGCGTGTACACGGTGACGACGGGCCTGGCGAACACCTTCGGTGGCCGGCGCGTCTTCAACACCCTGCTCGACGAGACCACCGTGCTCGGCATCGCCCAAGGCGCCGCCCACATGGGCCTGCTGCCCTTCCCGGAGATCCAGTACCTGGCGTACTTCCACAACGCCGGTGACCAGATCCGCGGCGAAGCGTGCTCCCTGAAGTTCTTCTCCAACGGCCAGTTCACCAACCCGATGGTGATGCGCATCGCCTCCCTGGGCTATCAGCGCGGCTTCGGCGGACACTTCCACAACGACAACTCGATCACCGCCCTGCGCGACATCCCGGGCTTGATCATCGCCTGCCCCTCGCGCGGCGATGATGCGGCGGAGCTCTTGCGCACCTGCACGGCGCTGGCGCAGCTCGATGGCCGCGTGGTGGCCTTCCTCGAGCCTATCGCTCTGTACATGACCAAGGATCTGTACGAGGAGCGCGACGGCAAGTGGGTGTTCCCCTACCCCGCCCCGAACCAGGCCGCACCCTTCGGTGCGCCACGCGTGTACGAGGAGGCCGAGGGCAACTCGCGCGAGCCGGTGCTGCTGATCGTGACCTACGGCAACGGGGTACGCATGTCCCTGCGCGTCGCCCGCCAGCTGGAGCAGGAGCGGGGTGCGCGCGTGCGCGTGCTGGACCTGCGCTGGCTGAAGCCCCTGAACGCGCCGGTGATCGCCAGCCACGCCCGTGACACAGGACGCGTGCTGGTGGTGGACGAGGGTCGCCGCACGGGCGGCATCTCCGAGGAGATCTTCACCCTCCTCGACGAACACGCCCCCTCGGTGCACAAGCGTCGGGTGACCGGCGAGGACAGCTACATCCCCTTGGGCGATGCCGCTAACCTCGTGCTGGTCAGCGAAGGGCAGATTCGCGAGGCGGCCGAAAAACTGTTGCGCTAGAGGTTGGCTGGGCGGTTGTCAGACCGCCGCGGGCTGGTAGGCTTTCCACTCCTCCTCCACCGGCCCGAAGATCTCCATGAGCCAAGCAACCATGCGCTGGCGCGCCCTCCTCGTGTGCCTCGTCGGCCTCACCAGCCTTGCCTCCACCGCTGCCCACGCCTGCCGCGCCCCCGAGGGCGGTGGCCCCACGGTGGCGCTCGTGCTGAGCGGCGGCGGCGCCCTGGCCAATACCCAGATCGGCGCCATGGCCGTGATCGAGGAGCTGAACATCCCCATTCACTGCGTGGTCGGCACCAGCATGGGCGCCGTGGTGGCGGGGCTCTACGCCGCTGGCTACGACGTGGGGGAGATCCGCGAGATCTTCCGCACGGCTCCCTGGCCTGACCTCTTCGCCAACGTCCAGTCGCGCCGCGACACGCCCTTCATCGCCAAGGAGCGGCGCGATCAGTTCTTCTCCGAGTACATCGCCGGCATCAAGAGCGAGGGGCTCGCCCTGCCCGGCGGCGTGGTCGGCATGGGCAGCATGCAGCAGTACTTCCGCGAGCTCACGCGCCACGTGCCGCTGACCTCGGACTTCGACGAGCTGCGCGTGCCCGTGCGCACGGTGGCCACCAACCTCTCCACCGGTCAGGCCTACGTGTTCGAACGCGGTGATCTCGTCGAGGCCATGCTGGCGAGCATGGCCGTGCCCGCCGTCTTCACGCCCCGCTTCATCGAGGGTGAGGTCTACGTGGACGGTGGCTTAGCCCAGAACCTGCCGGTGGAGACCGCGCTGCTGATGGGGGCGGACATGGTGATCGGCATCGACCTCACGATCGAGCCGCCGAAGATGGACCGCAGCGTCTCCCTGGCCGACATCAACTTGCAGCTGAACCGCATCACCGTGTGGAACAACTACCTGAAGCAGCTGGAGCTGCTCAGCGAGCTCGACGTGGTGATCAAGCCAGACTTCGAGGGTCTCAGCGTCAGCTCCTTCGCACCGGAGGATGCGGATGACGGCTACGTCCGCGGTCGCGAGGCCGCCGAACAATACCGTGAGGCGCTCCTCAAGATACGCGAACTCGCCGCCACGCCGACGGAGAAGACGCTGTCGCGCACCGCGCCGGAGGGCGTGCTCGCCGAGGTGCAGATTCGCAACGCCACCAAGATCAGCGACGATGCCCTGCGCGGCCGCCTCGACTTCGAACCCGAGGATCTGGAGCAGCCCGCCGGCCTGCGCCGCAAGCTGCGCGACCTCGCCTCCTTCGGTGGCTTCGGCGAAGTAGACCTCTCCCTCGACGGCCTGACGCCGGTGGTGCGTACGGTGGAACGGCCCCTCGGCACCACGCTGATCCAAGCGGGCGCACGAGGCGCCACCGATCTCGACGGCGACAGCAACTTCGCCCTGCTGGCGCGTATCTCTCGCCGCCCCTTTGGCCCGAAGGGCGGGGAGTTCGCCGTCTCCGGCGAGTTCGGCACCAACCTCGGCGTGACCGCCGAACTGTACCGCCCGGTCGGCGCCGAGGGTCGCTACTTCTTCCTGCCGTCCATCTCCTATCGGGCGGAGGAGATCTTCTTCGACGTCGGCGATTTGCGCCTCGGTGAATTCTGGCAGCAATCGGGGAATGCGCGCCTACGCGTGGGCCGGGAACTCGGCCTCTGGGGCGTGCTCTCCTTCGATGCGCTGATCAACGAAGGACGGGTACGACCTCAGGTAACCGTCGCCCCGGACCTCTTCCCGACGGAGGGCTTCAGCAACGCCGGTGTCGGCGCCCGCTTCGCCGTGGACACGCTCGACTCGGCCACCTTCCCCCGCCAGGGCATCGCCCTCAACATCTCCGCGGAGCAACTGGTGGATCTGCGCGACGACGACGTCAACGCCAAGTACCGCTTCAGTGTCAGCCAGGCGGTGCCCTTCGGTCGCAACGTGCTCAACTTCCGCGCGCGCGCCGAGTCGATCGATGCGGAAGGCAATGATGTGATCGAAATTCTTAGCCTCGGAGGCTTCCGTCGCCTGGGCGCCTTCTCGCCGAACTCGATCCCTTCCACCGAATACGCCCTGATGGGCATCAGCTACTATCGGCGCCTCGATGCGCCGGACAAGGTCGGCACGCTACCCCTGTACTTCGGCGCCGACCTCGAATTCGCCAACGTGAGCTTCGATACCTTCGCCCAGGATGCGGAGGAGAACTTCGGCGCCCTGTCCGTCTACATCGGCGCGGATACCTTCGTGGGGCCCGCGTTCCTCGGTATCGGGTTCAGCGATGAAGGTCGCTACAACTTCTTCCTGAACCTGGGCAGGAATTTCCGCTAGCGTTCGAGCGTCTCCGGCACCAACCAGGACCAGACGCCGGCGCCGACCAGCCCCACGCCACCGATCACCCACGCCGCCAGACCGAGGCTGCCCACCTGCGCCACGAGCGCCCCCACCAGCAAGGGGGCGCCGGCGCGCCCCGTATCGCCGATCAAGCGCCAGACGCCGAGGAAGGTGGCGCGATCGTGCGCGGGCGCGAGGTCTGCACCGAGGGTAAGCACGACGCCGGATCCCATGCCGTTGGCCAATCCCATCGCCATCGCCACGGCCACCAAGCTGGTGAAATCGTTGACTAAGGGCAGCAGCGCCAAGGTGGCCGCGAGTCCGATCATGCAGGGCACGGCGGACCACTTGCGGCCGTAGCGATCCATCACCAGCCCGGCCGGCAGAAACAGCACGAGGTCTGCGCAGGCGGCCAGGGTGGCCACCAGGGCGATCGTCACCAGGTCCAGGCCGAGCGCGTGCCCCATCAGGGGCAGGAGAATGGCGCGCGCCGAGCGCATCAGCTGCAGGGAGATGGAGGCGAAGCCCGCGCGGGCGTAGATGCCGCCGTGATCGGCGATGAGCTTGCTCAAGCGGGCCGCGGCCGGTTCACGCGCGGCAGCTGCATCGTGGTCCACCGGGCGCGCCCGCGCCGCCACGAACACGGCGGCCAGGGCGCACAGCCCCGCCGACACGAGGAGCGCCGACGGAAAGCCGAAGCGATCGGCGATCAAGCCCGCCGCCAGGGGCCCGGTCAGCGCCCCCACCCGCATCAGACCGCCCAGCACGGCGATGGCACGGCCCCGCTCGGCGCTCGCGCACGCGCCGGCCAGGTAGGACTGGCGGCCGAGCATCCAAGCGGAGAACGCCGCGCCTGAGAGCAAGGCCGACAGGGCGAGCCCGAGCGGCGTGCTGGCGAGGGCCAGCCCGATCATCGCCACGGTCAACCCCGTGAGGCCACCGAGCATCACGGCACGTTCGCCGTGGCGCGCGGCGAGCAGGCCGATGGGGAGATCCACCAGCAACATGCCGAGGCCACGGGCGGCCGCCACGAAGGCTGCCGTAGCAGGCGAGTAGCCGAGCGCCAGCACGTACAGGGGCACCAGCACCAGCATTCCCTCCTGCGCCAAGGAGGTGCAGGAGGATGGCGCGTAGATGGGGAACAGGAGGCGTCGGTACACGGGGGTCGATCAGGCGCGCGGGGGCCGTGCAGCTTATCAGCCTGGTTCGCTCCCCGTAGCGCGCGCCCACACCACGTAGCGCCGGGTGGGATCGGCCTGCAAGGTATCGAAGGGGTAGCAGGTGATGAGGGCCAGGTGGCGCTCGCCGTCCTCGCGCAGGGCCAGCAACGGTGAGCGACGAAGGTTGTGCACTTCCGTGGCGGATACCTCGTAGGTCACGGTGGTGCCGGCAGCCGTCTGCACCGTGACCGCATCACCCACCTCCAAGCGCTCCAGGCCGCGGAAGTGCGTATCGCGGTGGGCGGCGATCACCGTGGTGCCGGGCGCGCCGGGCGGCGCCGATGCCGGCACCCACGCCGGCGCGAACGCCAGGGCGCTGCCCTCGTTGCCCGCCAACACGACATGGGCGGCGTCGGGCAGCTGCAGGCGCGCCACCGGCCAGGCGTCGGCCCAGGACCAAGGCGTCGGCGCCACTTCCCCGGCTTGCGCGCGGCGCCAGGCGTCGCTCAGCAGGTGCTGAGCGAGGACCGCCTTGGCAGGGATCACCGCCGCCTGCAATCCGACCACGACGCCGCCCAGGAGCGCGCACAGGGCGACGCCCGTGGTCAGCGTCCTCACATGCAGGGTACGCCTCACGCCGGGCAGGCTCGGGTGCTGGACGCGCGCGACAGGGTCAGCAGCAAGGCACCGAACAGCAGCATGAACAAGGCGACGGACCCGAGCCAGGGCGCAGGGGTGGCGGTCGCCAAATACCCGACCTGACGTCCACCAGCGGGCGCGAGGGTCGGCACCACCGTGTCCTCCAGGGATGCGAACAGGGGACGCTCACGCGCGCGTTCGACGGCCACGAAGCTCGTGTGCGGCGTGAGCAAGCCGTGACGCAATCCCGTTTCCACCACCATCGCTCGAACGTCGTCCTGACTGCGACCGCTGCGGGTACCGTCCGCGAGCAGGGTCGCCACCTTGCGCTGAGCCCAGAGCACACCGACGCCGTCCGCCTCGATAGCACTCGCCAGGGGGATCTCAGCCTGCCACGTCGACCCCGAGCCGCCGTAGCGACCCTCGAGCGCCACCACGCCCTGCGCACTCGGCAGGCGCGCGCTGACCAGCAGCGGCTCGCCGGCGTACAGATCGGGCACCTCCTGCGGCCACACCTCCGCCCCCGGCGGCCAGGCGATCGTGATGTCCGTGAGCACCGGGTGCTCGAGGCGCGCGAACAGACCGCTCATGCGCTCGGCCACCTCCGTGAGGGTGGCGATCTGGGTGTAGGTGCCGCGACCCACTTCGGCTAAGCGTTGCATCAGGTGCGTGGCCGGGGCCGCGCCGATGCCCACGGGGTACAGGCGAGCCTCACCGCGCAGGCGGCGGACGAGCGATTCGAGCGAGCCGTCGGAGGACACGGCGCCGTCGGTCACGAACACCACCTGACGCAGGTGGTCCGTCGGGGGGCGCACGTCGAGGGCGCGGGTCAGGGCCTTGTGCATCTCCGTGCCGCCGTTCGCGTCGAGCCGCCGCAGGAATTCGCGCGCCTTACGGATCTGGTGGTGATCGGCGGGCACGGGGAAGGGGAACAGGGCCGTGGGCTCGTCGGAGAAGGCGATCACGTTCAGGCGATCGGTGGGCATGAGCGCGTCGAGGGCCAACTGGGCTGCGCGGCGGGCCTGGCGCATCGACTCGCCCTGCATGCTGCCCGACGTGTCGACCACCACGATCATTTCCCGCGGGCGGCGCTGGGTCGGCAAGGTGTTGGGGGGCACCACCATCGCCAGGGCGTAGTGATAGCCGTCGCGGGCTTCCGTGTAGATGCCGAAGCGCGGTTGATCCTGAGCGGCGGGCGAGAAGCGCAACACGAAATCGCGGTTCATCGCCACCTTACCGTCACGTAAGGTCAGCTGGTGTCCTGCGGCGTCGCTGCGCACGTCGAAGGCATGGCTAGGACTGACCATCGAGTCCGCTGCGATACCTGCATCCAAGGTGACCTCGAGGGAGGCTAGCGCACGGTAATCCTCCGCGTCGTCGAGAATGGCGGTGCGCAAGACGGCAGCGGGGGTTGGCCGGCGATCCGCTGCGCTGATCTCGGTCGGCGAGTAGCGCGGTGTGATGGTCATCGGGAAGCGAAACTCGAACGCGCCCGTCTCGAGGTGCAGGGGCTGCACGTATTCCAACACCACGTCGATGCGCTCACCGGGCGGGATGTTGGCCACGTTGAGGCCGAAGATGTCCGAGCGCTGCTGTTCCAGCAAGCCCGCTTGCTGACCTGCCGCCTTCGCCGCCTCATAGGTGGCTCGCGCCTGGGCACGCTCCTCGATCTGACCGACGATCTCGCGATCGGCCAGCACCAGGCGCATGTCCCGGATGGCCCCGTCCGCGGGCAGGGGGAAGGTGTACTCGCCCGCCACCCAGCCCTCGGCCACGTTGATGAAGCCCTGGCGCAGGGTCACGTGCGCCACCACGCCGGAGATGCGTACGTCCACATCGCTATCCACCCAGGGCGCCAGCGCCGAATTGCCCGCCTCGTCGTGCAGGAGCAAGCGGCCAGCGCCGCTCGTGTCCAACAGGCGCGTGGCCACCTGGGCGGCGCGGGCGCTGGTGCCAGGCGCCGGCGCGGTGGGGGCGCCGCTGGAGCTGCCGGCGGACGTCGACGCAGGGCGCGAAGCGGCGGGGCGCTCCGGCAAGGGCTCGCCCTGCGGCGCCGCGTTGGCGATTCCCGCCGCCAGCAGCAGCACGGCGAGGCCGATCGTGAGGGCGATCAGCCGATACCAGTCGCGCTCGTCTTGCGCCGAGGACATCGGCGGCGCGAGGGAACGGCTGGATTCAGCCCGCGGCGAGGCGGATGACTCGGGTCGAGGCGAGGTGGAAGGCGGGGCGCTGGCCATGGCGGTCGATCTCCGTGACGACGGTGGGGATGGCCGTCATTGGAGCGCTCGCGCGGGGTGGACTTGGGGACGGGCGGGGACGCCGCCGTGATCAATCCTGACGAATTGTGGCGCCGGCCGCGTCGAGAGCCTGCAGGAGCGCCTCGCGCACGTTATCGAGCAGGCGCGGCTGGGCGGCCGCCGTCGGGTGGATGCCGTCCGGCTGCATTAAGCTGAAGTCGAGGGCGACGCCTTCGAGCAGGTAGCGCACCACGTACACCCCTTGCGCGCCCTCGGCGGCGAGTTCCGCAAAGACCGCCTCGAAGTCCGCCGCGTAGTCGGGACCGTAGTTCGGCGGAATCCGAACGCCCACCACCAGCACCTGCGCACCAACCTTCCGTGCTTCGGCGATCATCGCCGCGAGATTGGCCCGGGTCACGTCCAGGGGCATGCCGCGCAGGCCGTCGTTACCGCCGAGCTCCAGCACCAGCACCTGTGGGCGATGCTTGGCGAGGGCGCGCGCAAGGCGCGTGCGGCCGCCAGCCGTGGTCTCCCCGCTCACGCTCGCGTTGACCACCCGCCACGGGGGTGTGCGTTCGGCGAGTTCGCCCGCCAGCAGATCTGCCCAACCTTCGCCGGGTGCAAGGCCGTAGCCTGCGGTCAGGCTGTCCCCGAAAAGCAGCACGGTGGAGACGGCAGGCGCATCGCGGTCCGCCGCTTCAGCGAATACGCGGGGAGAGACCACCAACGATGCGATGCCTAGCACGGCACTGAGGAGCAAGGCGACGATGGACGAGGGCCAATCCGTACTGCGCGCGCAGGGCGTGGGCAAGCAGGTCGCCGGCCCCGAGGGCACGCTGGAGATTCTGTCGGACATCACGTTACAGATCGCGCCTTCCGAGTCGGTGGCTTTGGTCGGCCCGTCCGGCGCCGGCAAGTCGACGCTGCTGGCCGTGCTGGCGGGCCTGGACACGCCCACTGCCGGCGAAGTGTGGCTGGGGGACCAGGCGATCACAAGCCTGTCCGAGGATGCGCGGGCGCAGCTGCGCAACGCGCGCGTCGGCTTCGTATTCCAGTCCTTCCACCTGCTGCCGTCCCTGACGGCGGTGGAGAACGTGATGCTGCCGGCGGAGCTCGCCGGCACCACGGATGCGCGCGAGCGCGCCCTGGCCGCGCTGGATGCGGTCGATCTCAGCCATCGCGCCCGCCACTACCCCAAACACCTCTCCGGGGGCGAACGCCAGCGCGTGGCGATCGCGCGCGCGTTCGTGACAGAGCCGCAGCTGCTCTTCGCCGATGAGCCGACGGGCAACCTCGACACGCGCACCGGCCAGCGCGTGGCCGATCTCCTGTTCCGCCTGCAGCACGACTCGGGGGTGACCCTGGTCCTGGTGACCCACGACGACCGCCTCGCCCAGCGCTGCGATCGCGTACTGCGCCTGGTCGAGGGCCGCCTCGCCGAGGCGGACGCGTGACGCGCCTGCTGGCCTTTGCCCTGCGCCTGCTGGTGCGCGACCTGCGGGCCGGTCACCTGACGGTGCTGTTGCTCGGCCTGGTGGTCGCCGTGGGGGCGCTCACCGCCGTCGGGTTGTTCACCGATCGCATCGCGCGCGGTGTCGAGCGACAGTCAGCATCCGTGTTAGCCGCCGATCTCAGCGTGCGCAGCGCGCATCCACCGCGGCCGGAGATCGTGCAGCTGGCGGCCGCCACCAATACGCAAACCGTACAGACCGTAGGCTTTCCCACCGTGGTCTCCTGGGCGCAGGGCGACGATCTGCGTCGTGAGCTCGTGTCCTTGAAAGCGGCCGAAGATGGCTACCCCCTGCGCGGTGATGTGTTGATCACCGACAGCATCGGCGAGGAGGGGCGCGTGGCCGAGGGGTTGCCCGCGCCGGGCGAGGTGTGGGTCGACACCAATCTCCTCCTGCGCCTCGGCGGCGAGGTGGGCACGCAGCTCAAGGTGGGCACCGCCAGCTTCCGCGTCGGCCGTGTACTTGTGAGCCGCCCCGACCAGGCCTTCGCCTTCGCCGAGATCGCCCCCAGCCTGCTCATGCGCCTCGACGATCTCGCCAGCACGGGCTTACTGCGGCCGGGCAGTCGCGTCGTCTACCGCCAGCTCTTCGCCGGTGACGCCTCGTCGATCGGCGCCCTGGAGATCGCCCTCGACAGCACCCTCGCCCCGAGCGAGACCCTCACCGACCCCGCCTCGCTGCAGGGCCCGATCCGCGATGCCCTGGACAACCTGCGCCGCTTTCTCGGCCTCGCCGCGATGAGTGCCGTGATCCTCGCCGCCGCCGCGGTGGCCATCGCCGCGTCGCGCTTCATGCGTCGGCATCTGGATACGGCTGCCCTAATGAAGGTGCTCGGTCGCAGGCAAGGTGAGGTGGCCTTCGTGTTCGCGGTGGAACTCGGCGCCGTCGCCGTGGGCGGCGCCGTCCTCGGCATGCTCCTGGGCTTGCTCGTGCAGACGGGGCTCACGGGCATCGCCGCAAGACTCATCGATGTCACGCTGCCTCCCGCTGCGCCCTGGCCCCTCGGCGTAGGCCTGGTCACCGCCGTACTTGTGACCGGCGGCTTCGCCCTGCCCCAGCTCCTCGCCCTGCAGCGCACGCCCGCCCTGCGCGTCCTGCGCGCGGATCTGCCCGCTCCCGGCGCCGGTCAGCTGGTCAGCTACCTCAGCGCCCTGGTCGCGTTGGGGGGACTGCTGTGGTTGATCGTGGACGATCCGCACCTGGTGTTCTGGCTCCTCGGCGGCCTCGGGGCCGCGGCCCTCCTGATGCTGCTGCTGGCCTACGCCGTGGTGCGCCTGGTGGGGATGACGCGCGGCGGCGTTGGCGTCGCGTGGCGCTACGGGCTCGCCAACCTCGCCCGACGGGGGTGGGACAGCGCCACCCAGGTGGTCGCCTTCGGCCTCGGCCTCGCCGTGATGTTGCTCCTGGCGCTCCTGCGCGGCGATCTGCTGGAGGCCTGGCAGCGCAGCTTGCCGCCCGACGCGCCGAACTACTTCCTGCTCAACATCCAACCGGACGAGCGCGAAGGCGTGCGCGCCCTGTTCGAGGATGCCGGTGTGGAAACCGCGGCTTACGCCCCCCTTAGCCGAGGACGCCTCGTATCGATCAACGGCATCGCCGTGGACGAGGTGGCGTTTCCCCGCGACGAGGGCGGCGTGTTCGCCAGTCGCGAGGCCAACATCAGCTGGGCCGCCGATCTGCCGCCCGCCAACCGGGTGCTGCGCGGGCGGTGGTGGGAGGACGGCGGCGCCGTCTCGGAGGTGTCCGTGGAGGAGGAGACCTTCGCCACCCTGGGCTTGTCCCTCGGCGATCGGCTGATCTTCTCCGCCGCGGGCGAGGAGTTCGAAGCGTCGGTCACCAGCGTGCGCGAGGTGGACTGGGACTCCTTCGAACCGAACTTCTTCCTGGTGTTCTCCCCCGGCGCCCTCGGCGACTTTCCCGCGAGCTACCTCACCAGCGCCCACGTGGACGACGACCAACGCGGGGCACTGGTCGCCCTGGGTCAGCGCTACCCCACGGTCACGGTGTACGACGTGAACGCCCTGCTCACGCAGGTGCGCTCGACCGTGTCGCGGGCGGTGGCGGCGGTGCAGTACGTGTTCGCCTTGAGCCTGGTCGCCGCCGTGCTGGTGCTGCTGGCCGCGGTGGAGTCGACGCGCGAGCCGCGCATGGTGGAGGCGGCCACCCTGCGTGCCCTGGGAGCCTCCCGACGGCAGGTGTTGGCCGGAATCGCCGCCGAGTACTCGGCGATCGGGGCGCTGGCCGGGCTCGGCGGCGCCATCGGGGCTGGCGTCACGGGGTATTTCCTCGCCCGCGAGGCGTTTTCCTTCGACTACGTGCCGGCCCCTTCGCTGCTGCTGCTCGGCGTGGTGCTCGGGTTGCTGCTGGTGGGGTTGGCGGGGGTCGCGTCCGCGGGGCGCAGCGCGTCCGTACCGCCGGTGCGGGTGTTGGCTGGGTAGGGCCGCCTGGTGCTTCGCTCCGTCGGCTGGCTCCAGTAGGCTGCGGACTTCGTCCCTCAACGGTCTTCCTCATGCGTCTTTCCCTGACCTTCGCCGCCGCCATCGGTGCGCTCGCCCTCGCCCCCGGCGCGCTCGGCGCACCCGCCACGTTTGCCAATCCTTTCGCCGACGGACAGACAGTCCTCGCCGAGCGCGGGGCGGCAGCAGATGCGACGACGACGCTCGTCTACGCAACCGAGAAGAACGACGAGGCGGGCCCGCAGGTCACCCTGCGCTTGGGCCCCGATTGGGCGAGTGTGGAGACCGACGGCGAATCGACGATCGGCCTCTACGACTACGCCACGGGCCGTATCTTCTCCATCGACGGCACGGGCATCCGCTTCGGATCACTCCCGCTCAGCGCTGGCGTGGCCGCCCGAGTGCAGGAGCGGCAGAACCGCGACTTCCTGAGCAATGGCCTCGGCACCTTCATCCCCAACGTCGCGCGACGCTGCGATCAGGACGCCGAACTCGGCGTGAGCGTGCCGCCGGACACGCCCGATCCGATGGTCAGCGTCGCGCGCGATGACGGTGTGATCACCGTGATCTGCGAGGACACCACCCTCGCCCGCCTACGCTTCCGCCCAGGCACCGTGCCAGCCTCCTTCGCCAGCACCGTTTCGTCGATGGTGGCGCTACATCCCAAGGCCAGCGAGGCCCTGATCACCGCCAATGAGCTACCCGAGCTGATCGAGACTGAGTACCGCGACCTCGCCGGCCAGGTCACCCACCGCCATCGCTGGACGCTGCTCTCCCGGGAGGAGGCACGCTCCTCGTATCCACTGCGCTCCACCATGCGCAGCCAGACCCTCAGCGACCTGACCGACGCCATCGGCGAGACCCTGGCCCAAGTCGCCCTGGACGCAGTTAATGGATCTGCTGATAGTGAGCCGCCCGACATCGCCTCTGTGACTGGCGAGCTCGACGCCCTACTGGCCGACGACCGAGCGGACGAGGCGGCCATGCTCTTCATGGCGCGGGTCGCCCAGGTGCCGGCCCTGATGGAGCAGTGCGCGACGAGCACCGAAGGCATCTGTCGCGCCCTCGCGCCCCTGCGTACGCGGGCCGACGGCGGCGTGGCGGCGACCTACATGCAGATCATCACCGCCGAGCAAACCAATCAGGGCCTGGACGCGGCGATCAGCGCGAGCGCTGCGATCAAGGACGCACCCGGCGTCGCCAGCCCCGCTTTCCAGCAATCCCTCGCCCTGGCGTTGGTACGCGGCGGCCGGGAGGCCATCGACCAGGCACGAGGCACCGGCCTACCCCACGACCCCATCGCAATGATGCGGCAGAACCTCAAGGCCCAGCCTTACCACCCCGGCTTCTGGGTCGATCTCAGCGACCGCTACACCGAGGACTACGACACCGCCACGGCCTACCGGCTGATCGAGGTGGCCTGGTCCCTACCTGTGCCGGGGGCCCGCGCGCCCGACACGCCGCAGGTGGGACGTGAGCGCTTTGCGCAGCGCCTGCGAGCCGACTTCCCGGCATTCTTCGGCCCGGCGCCCTGAAGGCGAGGCGCCCGGCGATACAGTAAGCTCTAGCGCTTTGCGCCGAACGCCACCCGCCCTATGTCACGACTCGTTTCTCTCCGCCACGTCATCGCCGTCGTGTGCGCCCTCGGTCTGGCCGCGTGCGAGGAGACACCGCCAACGCCGCCGGCAGGCGCTGAGCCCCAGACGCCCTCGGACGCTACCGGGCAGACGAGCCGCGGCCCCGCCCCCTTCGCGGACATCACCGACCCCAGCGGCATGCGCTTCGTGCACGAGAACGGTCGCTCCGATCAGCGCTACATGCCGGAGATCATGGGCGCCGGCGCCGCCCTCTTCGACGTCGACGGCGACGGCGACCTCGACGTCTACCTGCTCCAGGGCGGCCCCTTGGACGATCCCGCCGTACCCCGCCAGGACGTGCTCATGCGCAACGACCTCAGCGCCGAGGGCGAACTGCGCTTCACGGACATCACCGCCGAC
Source organism: Pseudomonadota bacterium (assembly GCA_039815145.1). Taxonomy (NCBI): domain Bacteria; kingdom Pseudomonadati; phylum Pseudomonadota; species Pseudomonadota bacterium. The sequence goes on along the minus strand of JBCBZW010000034.1, from coordinate 24,948 downwards.
GCCGGCATCCCCGCCGACGGCTACGGCATGGGCGTCGCCACGGGCGATGTGAACGGCGACGGCCTTGCCGATCTCTACATCACCAACTGGGGCCCCAACCGCCTCCTGCTCAGCCGCGGCGACGGCACCTTCGAGGACATCACGGACGCAGCCGGTGCGGACGATCCCGCCTGGTCCGTGCCCGCCACGTTCTTGGACCTGGATGCCGACGGCCACCTCGATCTCTTCGTCGGCAACTACGTCGACTTCCGCCTCGCCAACCACCAGGACTGCTTCACCGCCACCGGCGCCTCGGACTACTGCAGCCCCCTGAGCTACGGCTCCACCCGCGATCGGCTCCTGCGCAACACGGGCGAGGACACCTTCGAGGACGTGAGCGCTGCCGCCGGCGTGCGCGGGATCGCCAGCAAGGCCCTAGGCGTGATCACCGGCGACTTCAACGACGACGGCCGCACGGACCTCTACGTGGCCAACGACGGCGTCGCCAACCAACTCTGGGTCAACCAGGGCGACGGCACCTTCCAGGAGGACGCGCTCTTCGCCGGCTGCGCCGTGAACTTCGAGGGCGCGCCTGAGGCGAGCATGGGCGTCGACGCCGCCGACGTGGACGGCGACGGTGACGAAGACATCTTCATGACTCACCTGCGCGGTGAGACCAACACGCTGTACCTGAACCGGGGCGACGCCGTATTCGAGGATCGCACCTTGCGCTTCGGCCTCGCCGCCAGCAGCCTCTCCGCCACCGGCTTCGGCACCGCCTGGCTCGACGTGGAAAACGACGGCCTATTGGATCTGCTCGCCGTGAACGGCGCCGTCACCGTGGAGGAGAAGCTCGCCCTCGCCGGCGACGACTTTCCGTACCACCAACCGAACCAACTGTTCCGCAACGTGAGCGCGGGCGACACGCTCGCCTTCGAGGCTTACACCCACGACGCCCAAGACCCCTTCGCCCGCTCCGAGGTGAGCCGCGGCGCCGCCTTCGGCGACCTCGACAACGACGGCGACACGGACGTGGTGATCACCAACAACGGCGGCCCGGCGCGCGTGCTGGAAAACCGCGTCGGCCAGGACGGCGACTGGATCGGCCTGTCCCTACGGGTGGGACCTGATCAAGGGTACGCCCTCGGCGCCGCCGCGACGGTGACCCTGGCCAACGGACAGCAATGGCTGCGTCGCGTGCGCACCGCCGGCAGCTACGTCTCCGCCAACGATCCCCGCCTACTCTTCGGATTAGGTGCACGGGGCAGCAGCCCGCAGGACGTGACGGTCACCGTGCGGTGGGTGGACGGCGCCCGCGAGCAGTTCGGCCCCCTGCCCTCGCAGCGCTACCACACGCTGGTACGCGGCACGGGTAACACGCGCCCATGATCCGGCGCGCGCACATCCTCGGGCTCAGCGCCCTAGCTGCGCTGCTCGGCGCCTGCGCGCCGGAGGCCCCCGACGCACCCCCTGCGCCCCTGCGCACTTTGGAGGCGCCCGTCGCCGATGCGATGAGCGAGGACGTGGCGGCCTACATGGCGCAGCGCTGGGAAGAGTTCCAAACCAACCTCGACGCCGCCGACGGCGACACGGCCCGCGCCGAGGCCTACGCGGACTACGGCCTCGCGAGCTTCGGCAACGGCCTCGTCTTGCCCGCGCAGATCGCCTTCGAGAACGCCGTCGCCCTCGATCCGGACGACGCCCGCTGGGTCTACTTCCTCGCCCTGCTGCACCAGTTCACGGGCGACTTCGACCAGGCCGCGTCCGCCCTGGAACAGGTGCTCGACCAACGTCCCGGCGACGTCCCGGCCCTGCTGCGCCTCGGCGACGTCCGCTTCGAGCAAGCACGCCTGGACGAGGCGAGCGACGCCTACGAACAGGTGTTGGCGAGCTCGCCTCGCGAAGCCTCCGCTCACTACGGCCTCGGCCAGATCGCAAGCACCCGCGGCGATGATCGCGCCGCCGTGCGCCACCTCGAAACAGTCCTCGCGGAACAGCCCGGCGCCAACCGCGCCCATTACCTCCTCGGCCTCGCCTACCGCAACCTCGGCGAGAACGAGAAGGCGCGCGCGAGCCTCGCCCAGCACGGCGTGGTGGAACCGTCCTTCGAGGACCCCTTGTTCGACGCCATCAGCGGCGGCGAATCGCGCATCGGCGGCCTGTACACCTCGCTCACCCTCGGCTCCGAAGCGCTCATCGATGGCGACTACCGCCGCGCCGCCGAACAATTCCGTCAGGCGACCGAAGATCTGCCGAACGACGCACGGGCCTGGGTAGGCCTCGCCCGCGCCCTCACCCGCCTGGGCCAAGGCGATGACGCTTCGGAGGCCTACGAACGAGCGCTCGCCATCGAAGAGAGCGCCGATGCCCATCTGGCGCTCGGGGAACTGCAGCTGGCGAGCAAACGCTACGACGATGCCGAACCGCACTTTCGCCGCGCCTTGGCGCTCGACCCGGCTCTGGCGGACGCCCAGCTCGGCCTGGCTGAGCTGCTGATCGCCACCGAGCGCCAAGAGGCCGCCATCGAGGCCTACGATGCCGCCCTCGCCCTGGCCCCGGATGACCGCCAACTCCTGCTCACGCGCGCGGAGGCCCTGCTGGCGCTCGGTCGCACGGAGGAGGCGCTGGCGCCGATCGCGGCAGCGGCGCAGGCCAACCCGGGAGATGGGGTGCTGCGAGGTGCCTACGGCATCCTCCTGGCCCAAGCGGGGCGGGCGGAGGATGCAGCCGCCGAGTTGAACGATGCCCTCGCCCAGGCCAGTGACGAGGCAGGCCGCGCCCGCGTCTGGTACGCCGTGGGCCGCCTCGAGCAGGAAGCGCAGAAGGTGCCGGAAGCGATCGAGGCCTTCGAGCAAGCCCTCAGCGCCGACTCCGATCACCAACCCTCACGCCTCGCCCTCGCGCGCACCCAGGCCGGCGGCCGGCGCTACGCCTCCGCCGTCACCACCTATGAGGGTTACTTAGCTTCGGCACCTGACGACACGCAGGTGCGCATGGAGGCCACCATGAGCGCGGTGCTCGGCGGCAGCGGCCCCGACGCCCTGCGCCTGCTCGAGGCCGGCGCGGCGCTGGAGAGCCCCAGCCCCCGCGTGCTCTCCTCCCTGGCCCGCCTGCTGGTACTCACCGGCGATCCGGCGGTGCGCGACGTGGACCGGGCCCTGGGGCTCGCCGAACAGGCCCTGCGCCGCAGCGGCGCCATCGGCCACGCGGAGACCCTGGCCCTAGCTCTGGTAGCAGCGGGTCGCAATGCCGACGCCGTCGAGTTGCAGGAACAGGTGCTCGGCCAAGCCCGGGGGCGCGCCAGCGAGGCCCAGCTCAATCGCATCCAGGAAAACTTAGGCCGCTATCGCGCCGGCAGCCTCGGCCGCTTGCCCCTGGACGCCGGCTAGGGCGACCCGCTACGCAATTCCCGGCCCGATTTCCGGCGGCACCGCGGGATGGCGATGGTAGGGTGCGCCCATGCACGCCCTATTCGATCTGCCCAGCGATGAGGCGCTCTACGCCGCGCTCCTGTCACGCGACAGCGCCTACGAGGGTCGCGCCTACGTGTGCGTGGCCAGCACGGGCATCTTCTGCCGCCTGACCTGCCCGGCCCGCAAGCCCAAGCGCGAGAACTGCACGTTCTACGGCACCGTCGGCGAATGCCTGGAGGCTGGCTACCGCGCCTGCAAGCGCTGCCAGCCCTTGGCGGACGCGACGGCGATGGACCCGATGATCGGCGCCCTGCTCAACGCTCTGGAGGCGGACCCTACACGGCGCTGGCTGGAGGCCGACGTACAACGCCTCGGCTACGACCCATCGACCGTGCGCAAGCACTTCAAACGCCAGTTCGGCATGACCTTCCTGGAGATGGCGCGGCAACGGCGCCTCAAGGCCGGTTTCGACACCCTGCGCGACGGCGGCGACGTGATCGATGCCCAACTGGACGCTCGCTTCGACTCCCCCAGCGCCTTCCGCAGCGCCTTCGCCCAACTCCTCGGCTGCGCGCCGAGCGCGCTCGATGCGAAGCCGACCCTGATGGTGAACTGGCTGACGACTCCGCTAGGCGACATGATCAGCGTGACCTCGCGGACGCACTTACACCTACTGGAATTCTTCGAGCGCAAGGCCTTGAAGACGGAGTTGAACAAGCTCGCGGCAGCGGTGAAAGGCCGCATTGGCTTTGGCGCATCTTCGCCGGCGGAGCAGATCGGCGCCGAGCTCGAGGCCTACTTCGCGGGCACCTCGGCGGCCTTTAAAACGCCGGTAGCTTTTGCGGGAACGCCCTTCCAACAGAGCGTCTGGCGCGCGCTGGTGGAGATTCCGCCAGGCGAAACGCGCAGCTATGCGGACATCGCCCGGACCATCGGCCAACCCACCGCCACCCGTGCGGTCGCTCGCGCCAACGGGGCCAATCAGCTGGCGTTGATCGTGCCCTGCCATCGGGTGATCGGCGCGGACGGATCCCTGGCCGGCTATGGCGGTGGCTTGTGGCGCAAGCAGAAACTGCTGGAGATCGAAGCGTGCTACCGACCGACGACACGATGAACAACGCCGCCACCTTTCGATCGCTGCACGTGCCGGGCAAGCCGCTGGTGCTGTACAACGTCTGGGACGCGGGCAGCGCCAACGCTGTTGCGTCGGCGGGAGCGCCTGCGGTCGCCACGGGAAGCTGGGCGGTGGCCGCCGCACAGGGGTACGAGGATGGGGAACAGGTCCCCATGGATGCCGTGCTCAGGGTGGCCGAACGTGTGGCCGCCACGGTCGCTGTCCCCTTCAGCATCGACATCGAAGGTGCCTACGCGGAAGACCCCGCCAGCGGCAGGGCTAACGCGCGGCGGTTCATCGCCACGGGGGCTGTTGGCGTGAACGTCGAGGACCGAATCGTCAGTGGTGAAGGTCTTTATTCGGTAGAGACGCAGGTTGCCCGAATCGCCGCCGTCCGCGCCGGCGCGACGGACGCGGGCGTCGAGCTGTTCATCAACGCCCGGACCGATCTGTTCTTTGGGGTCGATGGAGGTCTGCACGAAGGGCTCACGGACGAGGCGGTCGACCGCTGCGCTGCGTACCGCGATGCGGGCGCCGACGGTTTCTTCGTACCTGGCCTAACGGATGATCGTCTGGTGGAGCGGCTGGTGAAGGACACCGTGTTGCCGGTGAACGTCATGCTCCTGAATCACCGGCGCCCCATCGCCGCCTTCGCTGACCTGGGGGTCGCGCGCGTGAGCTTCGGGCCTGCGCCCTATCTTCAGGCGCAGGCCGCCCTCGAGGCGGGGTATCGCGAGGTGGTGGGCGGCTAGTAGGCCGCCGCCCCACCCTCATTGCGCGGATCACTCACGCCCAACAGCGATCCATCCTCCAACCGGCTCACCGAGTTCGCATCCCCCAGCAGCCACGTGCCGGGCAGGGGGCGCATGTCGTGGCCGCGCAGGCCAAGCAGCATCAACGTGTCCGGCGACAGACCGAAGGGCTCGTAGATCACTCGCTCGGGCTTCCACTGGTGGTGGAAGCGCGGGCGGCCCACCGCATCGCGCAGCTTCATCTTGTGATCGACGGTGTTCACGACCACTTGGAACACGGTGGTGATGATCGTCGAGCCACCCGGTGAGCCGGTGACGAGCACGGGCTTGTCGTCCTTGAGGAGGATCGTCGGCGTCATCGAGGACAGCATGCGCTTGCCGGGTTGGATCTCGTTGGCGACGCGGCCGATGAGGCCGTAGGCGTTGGGCTCGTCGGCCTTGACCGAGAAGTCGTCCATCTCGTTGTTCATCAGGAACCCGGCACCGGGGATGACGTACTTGGCGCCGTAGGAGAGGTTCAGGGTGGTGGTGTAGGCGACGGCGTTGCCGGCCTTGTCCATCACCGAGGCGTGGGTGGTGTCGACGGGTTCGGGCGTCGCGCGGCCCGGCAGGATGTCGTCGCTGCGCGAGGCCACGGAGGGATCGTAGGTCTCCATGCGCATGCGGGCGTAGGCCTTGTCCGTGAGCATGGCGAGGGGCACGTCGTAGAAGTCGCTGTCGCCCAGGTGCTCGGCGCGGTCCGCGTAGGCGCGGCGCTCCGCCTCCACCATCAGGTGCACGGCGTTGGCGCTGGCGTAGCCCATCTCGTTCACGTCGTAGGCTTCGAGCATGTTGAGCATCTGGATCAGCAGGGTGCCGCCGGAAGAGGGTGGCGGCATGCTCACCACTTCATAATCTCGGTAGGTACCGATCATCGGCTCGCGCCACACGGACTCGTACTGGGCGAGGTCCTCGTGGCTGATGATGCCGCCGCCACGCTCCATCTCCGCCACCAGCAGATCTGCCGTACGGCCCGCGTAGAACCCCGCCTTGCCTTCGGCGGCGATGCGCTTCAGCGTGGCCGCGAGGTAGGGCTGACGGAAGACGTCACCCACCTCGTAGGGGCGCCCGGTCGGGTGATTGAAGGTGCGCAGGGTGGGTTCATGGCGGGCGAACATCTCCTGGCGCCGAGTGAATTGGTTGACCATGTCGTAGCTGAGGGCGAAGCCGTCTTCGGCGAGGGCGATCGCCGGGGCCATCACCTGTTCGCGCGGCAGCGTGCCGTAGCGCTCGAGCACGTCGAGCAGGCCAGCCACCGTACCCGGCACGCCGGAGGCGAGGTGGGACTCGCGGGAGAGGCCCGGGATGACCTTGCCTTCCTTGTCGAGGTACATGTCGCGGGTGGCCGCCAGGGGCGCGCGCTCGCGGTGGTCGTTGGTGACCAGGGTGCCGTCGGCGAGGTGGATGACCATGAAGCCGCCGCCGCCGATGTTGCCGGCGGAGGGGTAGGTCACGGCCAGGGCGAAGCCCGTGGCGACGGCCGCATCGATCGCGTTGCCGCCCTGGGCCATGATCGCCACGCCCGCCTCGGAGGCCAGCAGGGAGCGCGAGGCCACCACGCCGTTCTCCCCGTGCACGCCGTCGCGGCTGGCGCCGAGGGAGACGGCCGTCGGCTCGAAGGTGTTCACCACCTCGAGCGGCGTGGCGGCGAGGGCGGCGACGCCTGCCAGGGCGAGGCCGGCGAGCACGGCCAGGCGGCACAGGGGGGCGGCGAGAAATGCGGGGGCGGCGTGACTCAAGCGATACTCCTTCAGGTGTTCACGGGTGCCGGACGGGGTCGCGCCGGCCGGACACGAGCGGGAACTGGCCCGCCCGACCCCTGTCGCACGCTACTCTAGCAGGATAGTTATCCGCCGCTGATCCGCCGCCCAACGGAGCGCCATGAGCCGCCACATCGCCATCGTCGAGGACGAACCCGACATCCGCGCCAACTACTCGGCCGCCTTCACGCGCCTGGGCTACCGCGTGAGCACCTACGGCAATCGCGAGGACGCCCTGCGCGCCTTTCGCGATCGATTGCCGGAACTGGTGATCGTCGATGTGGGCCTCGGCGACGACGTGGAAGGCGGCTTCGAGCTGTGCCGCGAGCTGCGCGGCATGTCGAAGCGCCTGCCCGTGATCTTCCTCACCGCCCGCGACTCCGAGCTCGACGTGATCTCCGGCCTGCGCCTCGGCGCCGACGACTACCTCACCAAGGACATCTCCATCGCCCACCTCACCACGCGGGTGGTGGCGCTGCTGCGCCGGGTCGACGCCCTGACCAGCCAGGAGGCGGCCGAGGATGTGCTCGAGCGCGGCAAGCTGCGCCTCGACGTGGACCGCATGCACGCGAGCTGGGATGGCGAAGAGGTGCCCCTCACGCTCACGGAGTTCTGGATCGTCCATGCCCTCGCCCGCTACCCCGGCCACGTGAAGAACCGCCAGCAGCTGATGGAAGCCGCCAACGTGGTCTTCGACGACAGCACCGTGACCTCCCAGGTGAAGCGTATCCGGCGCAAGTTCGTCGCGGCGGACCAGGCCTTCGACGCCATCGAGACCGTGTACGGCATGGGCTATCGCTGGCTGGACGGCCGCTAGACGCTGCCCATGCGCCTGCGCTGGCAACTGCTGCTCGTGAGCCTGCTCACCCTGGCCCTGCCCTGGGCCGGGTGGCGCTACACGGTGGCCGTGGAGCGCGCCCAGCGCGCCGACCGCCAAGCGGGCTTGATGGAGAACGCCGCCCTGGTGGAGCGCATCCTGTCGGCCCGCCTCGAGCGCTTGCCCGATCCGCTGCTGGAGACCCAGGGCCGGGACCCGAACCACGAGCTCAGCGCACGCCGCCTCACGCGCACGGTGCTGATCGACGGCTTCGTCGACGAGTGGGCGCCGCTCGCCAGCACGACGACCGGCGCGCAGGGCACGCGCTGGCAGGCAGGGCTCGACGACCGCTTCCTCTACCTCTACGTGGAAGCCGACGACGCCTCGCCGCGCTACCGCTCCGCCCCGGGCGCTGGCGACGCCGATCACGACGCCCTGATCCTGATCTTCGACGCCCCCGACGGCGCGCGCACCTACGCGCGCATCGATACGCCCTCGCCTGGCCCCGTCAGCGCCCGCCACCTGCGCGACGACGACGTGCTGCCACGCATCCGCGGCTTCTGGCGCGCCGGGCCCGACGGACACGCCATCGAAGTGCGCCTCCCCTTGGACATGGTCGGCGACCGCTTCGGCTTCGCCGTCCTCGACGCCGACGAGGCCGGATCCTACGCACGGCTTACCGGCACCCTGGATGGCGATCTCGACGCCATGCCCCGCCCCGCCACCGTGAGCGCATGGCGCTCGGTGCAGCCCGGACTGCTGATCCGCCCCGCGACGCGCGTCAACGATCTACTTGGCCAACTGCGACGACCCGGTCAGCGCTTGAGCGTGGTGGACAGCGCGGGATGGCGGGTGGCCAGCGCGGGGCAGCTTAGCGACCTGCTAGCCGCCGAGCGCTACGCCATCGACGGCACCACCGAACCCACCAACGTGCCCCTCGCCGAAGCGCTGCTTCGCTTTCTGCTCCGTCAGGAAGACGAGGCGATGCCGGTGGTGCAGACGGACCTGCCGAGGCCGTCCCTGGTGAGCCTGGACGAAACCCTGGGCGGATCCCCTGCCGGCATGCGCTACCGGGTGGCCGGCGGCGAAGATCGCACGGTGGTCCTGTCCGCCGCCCACCCCATGCGGGGGCGCAACGACGAAGTGCTGGGCGCTGTGCTCATCGAGCAGTCGACGGACACCTACCTCACCCTCAACACCCCCGCGTTCTCGGGCCTGATGCAGACCACTGTGCTCGCCAGCCTTATCGCTGCAATAGGCTTGTTGGCGTACGCCACGGTGCTATCCCTGCGCATCGCACGCTTACGCAACGCCGCCGAGCGCGCTGCCGAAGGGGTGATGCGTCCCGGGGCCGTACTGAGTCCGCGGATGCCCCTGACGCGCGCGGGGGACGAACTCGGCGACCTGGCCCGTAGCTTCCAGGTGCTCCTCGAACGCCTTCGGGAGCAGACGGACTACCTGAAGACCCTGGCCCAGAAGCTCTCGCACGAACTGCGTACGCCGCTGACCATCGTCCAGTCGTCATTGGAGAACCTGGATTCCGAGCAGGACGGCGAGACCCAGGAGTACCTCACCCGTGCCGCGGCCGGTACGCGACGGCTTGGCGCGATCCTCAAGGCGATGAGCGAGGCGACGCGCCTGGAGCAGAGCTTGGAGTCGGTGGAGTTCGAACGCTTCGACCTTCGGGCGCTGGTGACGGGCATGCACGCGGGGTACGGCGCCGCGTATCCGCAGGCGACCATCGAGCTGCGCCTCCCTTCCGGGGGTGCACAGAGCCCGCTGGACGGCGCGCCAGAGCTGATCGCGCAGTTACTGGACAAGCTGGTCGACAATGCCGTTAGCTTCTCGCCCCCCGATAGGCCGATAGGGTTGACTCTGGAAGAGGACGCAGACGAGTACCGTCTCATCGTGCGTAACGAGGGACCTCCGTTACCGCAGGATATGCAAGCGCGCTTGTTCGACAGCATGGTGTCGGTGCGTGAGGGCGGCTCGCGACGCACGGACGACGAACGCGAAGACGGTTCACCGCATCTGGGCCTTGGGCTCTACGTGGTCCGGCTGGTGGCTCAGCTGCACGGTGGACGAGTAGAAGCAAGCAACACGGAGCGTCCTGCCGGCGTCAAATTCACCTGCACGCTACCGAGGGTTTTGGTTAGGTCAGGGACTCAGCGAGCCGTCAACGGATAGCGTTCTGGATGGCGAATGCTGTCCAGGGCGAGGTCCACATCGAGGTCCGGCCAGCGAAGGTGCCCGGCAGCCGGTTGCTCAACGCACTGGATCGCCGCGACGGTCGCCTCGCGAAACCATGGAACCTGATCGAATGACAGGAACAGCTCCTCTTGGCTGACCAACAGCCAGAAGCCATGTTGTGAGATGTTGGTCACCTCAACCGAAGTGGGTGTCCCACGCCGCGATGAGCTCATCGGAGTGTGCCTCGACGATGCGTTGAATGCGGTTTGTGTGCCGCCGACAGACCGTGATTCCTAGCCAGGCTGATTCTAGGTTCAAGCCGGAACTTGGCCTCTCCCTGACCGGAGAGGACGTGCACATGGCGGCGGGACTCCTCTCGACTGAAGAAGAACCTGCGCGCCGGCATCCCCGGCTCAGACCCGGAGCTCGACCTCAACGAAGACGGGGTGGTGAACCTGGGCGACTTCCGCGCGTTGCGCCCCTACCTCTTCCAGCCCCCGGGGCCGAGCGAACTCACCGATCATTGCGACTAGCCGGGAACACCATGTGCGCACAGGCGTCGGCGTCCGCTGGGATTCTCGTGAGGGACAGGCGGGCGCTGATCGCCAGCACCAGGGCGTCAGCGATGTCGTCCAGGGCCACGTCGGCGCGGCGGGTGGATCGCACGATATCGTCCTTGAGCACCTGTGCGGTGGGAAAGTGCTGCTTCAGGATGGCGTAGCGGGCTGCCTGGCCAGCGTCGGACTTCTTGCTTTCCGCCAGCGCCTCCCCATCGGGCGCCAACGCGGCGAAACACAGCTCCGGGTGCGCTTCCAGGACGCGCCGGCGCTGGATCGGGTCTGCCGCCAGGAGTCGGTCGAGTTCGCGGATCTTGGGCGTGAGATGCCAGGCCTGCTTGCTGATCGCCACCCCCAGGCGCTCACGGTTGCGCGCGCAAGCGCTCTCGTAGTTGGGCGCGTAGACGGCGGTCCGGCTCGGCACGGCGAACACCGACGAGGCGCGGGGACGCCCCAGGCGCAGGCGCGCCTCGCGCTCGACGGCACGCGGAGCGTCGTCCGCGAGGCCGATCGGCATGTCGACCAGAATCCGGCCGCGAGGCCAGCGCGCCAGCACCTCGTCGACGCCGGTGAACACGCCCCAACTCGTCGCCCCGGCCTTGGTCAGATGAATCGCCAACCAGCCAGCGCGGCATCCGTCGACGCCGACGACGCCCCCACGAGCCGGCCCCAGCGCGACCGTCGTCACGGCGTGACCGGCGCCGCCGAGCGCTCAGGCGCCCACGGCCGCCTGCTCACCTGCCAAAGGCGATAGTTGAGCAACGCCGCGCACACGGTCAGCCCCACCACGAGCCCCACCCACACGGTGCGCGGCCCCCAATCGAGAACGATGCCGAGCCCGTATGCAAGCGGAAAGCCCACCACCCAATAGGAGAAGAGGTTGATGAGAAAGGGGATGCGCGTGTCCTTGTAGCCGCGCAGTCCACCGGCTGCGCCCACCTGCAGGCCATCGGAGATCTGGAACAGGGCGGCCATGCCGAGCAGGCTGATCGCGATCGTGCGCACCTCGTCCGCCTCGCCGGGACGCAGGTAGAAGCCCACGATCTGCTCGCCGAAGATCAGCATCACGATGGCCGACAACAGCATGAAGGCGCCGCACAGCCCGACCCCCAACCACGCGCGAAAGCGAGCGTCATCGGCGCGCCCCGCTCCCAACGCATGCCCCACCCGCACGGTCACCGCGTTGTGCACCGACAAGGGCAGCATGAACATCATCGCCGCGTAGTTAATGGCGATCTGATGGGCACCGACCACGCTTGCGCCGAGCGTGCCCATCATCAACCCGACACAGGAGAACAGACTCGCCTCGGCCAGCACGGAGCCGCCGATGGGCAGCCCGAGGGCAACGATTTCGCGCAGGCGGTCGAGGCGCGGCCACTCGAAGCGGGAGAAGAGATTCAGCCGCGCGTAGACCTGCCGCCGCACGAGCACGTAGATCAGCAGCACGACGAGCATGAGCCACTGCGCCAGGGCCGAGGCCAACCCACAGCCGACAGCCCCCAGGGCGGGAAATCCGAAGTGTCCGAACATGAGCACGTAGTTGCCCAGCAGATTGCCCGCAAAACCTATCGCTGCTGTTAGCAGAATCGGAGCCGTGTGACCGATGCCCTCGCTCGTGTAGCGCAACACGAGAAAGACAAAGAGTGCGGGCAGGCCCCAGGCGATGGCACCGATGTAGCCCGCTGTCTCCGGCACGACCGCCGGATCGATGCCGATCCAAAGCAGAAACCGTCCGCTCCCCTGCAGGGCGAGCAGGAGCACGATCGACAGTGCCAGGGCCAGCCACAGGGCTTGGCGAAAGAGGCGCCCTACCCGCCCCCGCTCGCCGGCGCCGATGCGATGGGCCGTGAGCGGGTTGACGGCCATCAGCAAGCCGAGGCCGAGGAGGTAGGGCATCATGTAGAGCGCGTGGCCGACCGCCACCGCCGCCAGGGTGGTCGCTCCGAGCCGGCCGGACATCACCGTGTCGAAGAACCCCATGCCGGTGGTCGCCAGGTTGTTGACGATGATCGGCGCCGCGAGGTGCAACATCGCGCGCAATTCGCGGCTCAGGCGGCGGGGGAACGGGGGGGCGCTCATAGCGGACTCGCTGATCAGCTGATCGCGCCGTCGGCGGCGCGCACCGGCGACGCTCGCCGGGCCGGGGAGCCTAGCAGGGCCGTGCGCTGCTTGCACCGGTGCCGGGGGCTCGCGATCATGGGCGCGAGCAGGGCATGGGGCCCCGAGGGGCCGAGCACTCGATGCAGGAACTGAACGATTTCATGGCCGCGATCAACGCGGTGCTGTGGCATGAGATCGTGCTCTTCGCCCTGCTCGGCACGGGTGTGCTGTTCACCGTGTGGAGTCGCTTCTCCCAGTTCCGCGCCCTCTCCCACGGCACCCAGCTCCTGCGCGGACGCTACGACGCCAGCGACGCCCCCGGCGCGGTCAGCCATTTCCAGGCGATGACAGCCGCCCTCTCGGGCACGGTCGGGCTCGGCAACATCGGCGGCGTCGCCCTCGCCATTTCCCTCGGCGGCCCGGGGGCCGTGTTCTGGATGTGGCTCGTGGGGCTGGTCGGCATGGCCACCAAGCTCACGGAAGTGACCCTGGCGATGCTCTACCGCAACGTCGACGACCCCCAGAATCCCCACGGCGGCCCCATGTGGGTGGCGCGCAAGGGCTTCGCCGCCAAGCGCGCGGACCTGGCTGGCTTCGGCAAGGCGGTGGGGGTGCTCCTGTGCGTCACCCTGCTCATCGCCACCACCACCGGCGGCAACATGTTCCAGGCCTGGAGCGTGGGCGATCTCACGGAGAGTTACTTCGGCGTGCCCAGCGTGATCACGGGCATCATCCTCGCGCTCATCGTGGGCTCGGTGATCATCGGCGGCATCAGTCGCATCGGCGCGGTCACCTCGAAGCTGGTACCCGCGATGGTGGTGCTCTACCTGCTCGCGGGCAGCTTCGTCCTGATCAGCAATCTCGGGGCCATTCCCCAGATGCTGATCCTGATCGTGACGTCGGCCTTCAGCCCCGCCGAGGCCGAGGGCGCGTTCATCGGCGGCAGCGTCGCCAGCGCGTTCCTCTTCGGCATGAAGCGCGCGCAGTTCTCCAACGAGGCCGGCCAGGGCACCTCACCGATCGTGCACGCCGCCGCGCGAACCCACGAACCCGTGCGCGAAGGCGTGGTCGCGGGCCTCGAGCCCTTCGTCGACACGGTGGTGGTGTGCACCTTCACGGCCCTGATCATCTTGAGCACAGGCGTGTGGAACCGACCGCCGGCGGCGGCCTTCGAGACCACCCCGACGGTGCTGCCCGTCTCCGCGTCGATGTGGACCGTGGAGACGATGGTCGCCCCGCCCCGTGATGACGGACGCCCGTGGAGCACGACGGACGATGTCTTTCTGATCTACCAGGCAGACCTGAACCCCGCCTCGGGCAACGCGCTGCATCGCCTCTACGGCCACGTCGAGTTCGACGGCCCCGGCAGCGCCACGCTGGTGTGGGACGAGTTCACGAGCGGGGTGGTGCCGCAGGTGGAGCATGCGGGCATCTACGTCGACTACACGGGCGCGACGCTCACGGCCCAGGCCTTCGACAGCGTGGCCCCAGGCCTCGGCCAATGGCTGGTGACCTTCGCCGCCTGGCTGTTCGCCATCTCCACCATGGTGTCCTGGAGCTACTACGGCGAGCAGGGCATCGTGTACCTGGCCGGCCAGCGGGCGGTGTTGCCGTACAAGCTCGCCTACTGCGGGCTCATCATCGTGGCCACCCTGGGCTTCATCCGCACCAGCACCGAGCTCGACAACCTCACGGGCATCGGCATGGGCGTGATGCTCGTGGCCAACCTGCCGATCATGTGGCTGTTCGGCCACCAGGCGATCAACGCCTACCGGGACTATATTCGCCGCCTTGATTCTGGCGAGTTCGAAGAACCGCAATAACTGTCGCTAAGACAACTGCTTAGCATCCAAGACGGGGTCGCCTGACGCGAATCCGAAACGCTTGCCGCTAGCGAAAGCTGGAGGTGAGTCACACGTCACGCGCGAGCCTGCGTGCGTTGCGGTATCGTTCTGTTCAGTCCCTCGCGAGGTCACCCCCGCTCCATGCCCCGATTCGCCGGCCAACGCCAGTTCGACCACGGCAGCTCAGACCGCCTCGGCATCCTGCTGAGCAATCTCGGCACGCCCGATGCGCCCACGCCGAAGGCGCTTCGCCGCTATTTGCGGGAGTTCCTGTCAGATCCCCGCGTGATCGAGTTGCCTCGGCCCATTTGGTGGCTGGTCCTGAACCTGGTCATCCTGCGCACACGCCCGGCCAAATCCGCCGAGGCCTACGCCTCCGTGTGGACCGATGAAGGCTCACCGCTGCTGGCCATCTGCAAGCGCCAGCGCGACGCCCTCCAGGTGATGATGGACGAGCGCTTCGAGAACCCGCCGCTCGTCGCCTTAGGCATGCGCTACGGCAACCCCTCCATCGAGAGCGCGATGAAGGAGATGTTCGCCGCGGGCGTGCGGCGCCTGTTGGTGCTGCCCCTCTACCCGCAGTACGGCTCCGCCATCACCGCCTCCACCTTCGACGAGGTGACCCGGGTGCTGAACGGTCAGCGCTGGGTGCCCCAGTTCCGCTTCGTCAACAGCTACCACGACGACCCCGCCTACGTCGAAGCCGTCGCCGCCAGCCTGCGCGAGCACTGGCAGGCGAACGGCCGTGGCGACGTGCTGGTGTTCTCCTTCCACGGCATCCCGCGCCAGAGCATGCTGGCCGGCGATCCCTACTACTGCCACTGCCTGAAGACGGCCCGCCTGGTGGCGGAACGGCTGCAGCTCGCCGAGGGCAGCTTCCGCGTGACCTTCCAGTCGCGCCTCGGCCCCGCCGAATGGCTGCAGCCCTACACCGCCGCCACCATGGAAGAGCTCGGCAAGGCCGGCACCAAGCGGGTGGACGTGATCTGCCCGGGCTTCTCCGCCGACTGCGTGGAGACGCTGGAGGAGATCCAGCTGGAGAATCGCGACATCTTCCAGGAAGCGGGCGGTGGCGAGTTCTCCTACGTGCCCGCACTTAACGACCGCGATGACCACATCGAGGCGTTGTATGATCTGGTCGTGCGCCACGCCAGCGGGTGGCCGGAAGTCACGCCCAGCCAAACGCCCTACAAGGACGAGAACACGGTCAAGCGCGCCCTCGCCATGGGCGCCGCGCGATAGGCGGGCACGACTGACAGACACGGCGCGCCCATCGCCGCTTGCAGTCGGAGCCTTCGTCGATGATCGGTCGCTTCCTCGAGTTCAGCGTCTACGCCCCGGATGTGCTGGCCGCCGTGCACCACTACGAGCGCTTGGGCCTGCGTCAACTGAGCGTGGGTGAGATCTGGTCGCACCCCTACGCCGTGGTCTCCGACGGCCGCGCGGTCATCGGCCTGCACGCCTATGAGTTCGATTCACCTGCCGTAACCTTCGTGCTCCAGTCCTTGCGTACGAAGTTGCCTCGGCTGGCGGATCAGGGGATCGAATTCGCCTTCGCCAAGACCGGCGACGATCAGTTCAACGAGGCGGGCTTCGTGAGCCCCACGGGGCAGATGATCACCCTGCTCGAGGCGCGCACCTACTCGCCCGCCGCCTTCGACACGCCCGATGTGTCGGACCTCGGCCGCTTCGTCGAACTCATGGTGCCGTGCGCGGATGTGGCGGCGGAACTGCGCTACTGGGAGTCGATCGGCCTGCGCTCAGCGGGTTTGCGCGAGACGCCTTACGCTCACGCCCATCTCGCCGGCGAAGACGTCACCATCGGCCTGCACGATGCGTCGGTGCTACCGCGTCGCGCCCTGCGCTTCGCGTGCGCGGAACCGGGCCGCCTCGCCATGCGCCTCGATGACGCGGACATCCCCTGGACCACCTTGCCCACGCCCCCGGCGGGTGCGGAGATGGCCTTCAGCTTCACTGGCCCCGACAAGCTGCCGATCGTGGTGCACGAGGCCGCGTTGGGCGCTGACCCAGCGAGAGTTGGGTGACCTACACTGGTCACCATGTCACCCCCGTCTCCACGCGCACAGACGCCCACCACTGGCCTGCACCAGGCCGTCCAGGCGCTGCGCGCAGAGCCCGCCGGCATCGCGGACGCACGAGCGCTCGGGCAGCAGGCGGGCGTTGCCCGAACCCGACTCACGGAACTATGCCAGCGCCACTATCACTTGAGCCCCAACGCGTTGATCGAGCGCGCGCGCGTGGACGCCGCGCGGTCAGCCCTGGCCGAGGGTGCTCGAGCAGCGAGTGCCGGTAGCGACGCGGGCTTCGCGAGCGAACCCGCCTACGCCCGGAGCTTTCAGCAATACCAGGGGCTGACACCGGCCGCGTACCGAACCCTGGCGAGCAGCGGCCGGGCAAGCGCCTTCACCCTGCGCCTACCGGCGGGGTTTGCGACCGAACCCGTGCGTCACCTGATGGCCCGCGACCCGAGCAGCGCGAGCGAGCGTGTGCTCGAGACACACGCGCATGGGCTGCGCCTCGAGCGCGGCTTCCAGGACGAGCGGGAACAGAAAGCGGCGGTGCTTCACCTCACCGTGCGCGGCCGCGACGCCCACGTGCACATCACCCCACGCAGCGGTTCCACCTGCACGCCGGCCCAACGCCTCGCCGCCCACGCCGTCGCCCGACGACTGCTGGGCTTCGAGACCCACCTGCCGGCCCTGCGGGCGCAGGCGCGTCGCGCCGAGTGCGCCTGGTTCGCTCCGCTGCTCGCCCGCCGACCAGGCCTTCGCGTGCCGCTGATGGGCAGCGAGTACGAGGCGCTGATCTGGGCTATCCTCGGCCAACAGGTCAATCTCACCTTCGCCGCACAACTGCGCGCCGAACTGATTCGTTTGGCGCAACCGGCGCTTTGCGCTGACCACCCGCAGCTGCTTCCGCACCCGGCGCCTGTGCAGGTGGCTGGCCTGGATCCGGCCGAGCTACAGCGACGACGCTTCTCGCGCAGCAAGGCACACTGGATCGTCGACCTGTCCGCCGCCATCGCCGAGGGGCATCTACGCTTGCAGGCCCTGAGCCTGGGACCGGCGGACGAGGCGTACGCCGCGCTCGTCGCGCGCAAGGGCATCGGCGACTGGACGGCGCAGTACGTGATGTTGCGTGGCATGGGCTACAACGACTGCGTGCCCGCAGCCGACGCAGGTCTCATGCGCAACCTGCATGGGATACTCGGTACACCTGAACGCCCGAAGGCCGATGATGTGGCCCGCTGCCTGGCGCCCTTCGCGCCAGCGCGCAGCGTGGCCTGCCAGCATCTGTGGGCGTGGCAAGCCGGTTTTTGAGGAGGTCGTACAGTGGCGACAGATCTCGCGCCGGGCGCTCCCACCGCGCCCTACCCCGCGACCGCACGCAGGACCACGGTGGACTCCCCCGTGGGACCCCTCGACGTCGTCATCGACGACTCGGGCGCCCTGCTGCGCATCGCCTTCGATGGTCGAGAGGATCCGGCCTCGGCGCTGGCGCCCGCGGACCTGGCCTTCCCGCCCCTGCAGCGCGTGATCGCTCAGCTGGGCGAGTACTTCGCTCGCGAGCGCAGAGCCTTCGAGGGCATCACGCTGGCGCCCATCGGCACCCCCTTTCAACAGCGGGTGTGGGCCCTGTTGCAGCAGATCCCCTACGGCGAGACCTGGAGCTACGCCGAGCTCGCCGATCGCCTGCGACCGAAGGCGCACGCCCGGCCCGTCGGCGGGGCCAACGGGCGCAATCCGATCCCTATCATCATTCCCTGCCACCGGGTGATCGGCGCGGACCGCCAACTCACCGGGTTCGGCGGCGGGCTCGCGCGCAAGCGGTGGCTGCTCGCGCACGAGGGGGCATCGTTCATCGACAATGCAGAGCACCGCCAGCTGCCGATCTTCTAAGCGCGCCGCCTTACGCGGCGACCGAGTGATGGGCACCGCGATCGGCATGGGTGCGGCCCTGGAGATCGCTCTCATCGAGTACGAAGTCCGCCACCGACGCGTGGAGGGAGAGCGCATCGTCGCGCATGGAGGTGCTCGTGGCGGCGGCCCGGTCAGCCACCGCTGCGGTCTCCTGGGTCAGCTTGTCCATGTGGGCGACGGCTCGGCTGATCATCTTGATGCCATCGCTCTGTTCGGCGCTCGCCTTGGCGATGTCGTTGATGATGTCCGTCACCTTGCCGACGGAGGTCACGATCTCCTCTAGCTTGGCGCCCGACTCGTTGACCAGATCCGTGCCCGCCGTCACCCGTTCCATGTTGGTGCTGATCAACCCTTTGATCTCCTTCGCCGCGCTAGCACTGCGTTGCGCCAGCGAGCGAACCTCGGTGGCGACGACGGCGAAGCCACGACCCTGCTCGCCAGCTCGAGCGGCTTCGATGGCAGCATTCAACGCCAGCAAGTTCGTTTGGAAGGCGATCTCATCGATCACCCCGATGATGTCCGCCACTTCGGTGCTGGTCTGACGCACGGCCGCCATGGCCTCCACGGCGTTGCCCACCACGGACTGGCCGCTGCTGGCGATGCCCTTGGCCTGGCTCGACAGGGTCGCCACCTCCGAGCAGCTCGACGCGTTGGACTCGACGCTCGTCGCCATCTGCTCCATGCTGGCCGAGGTCTCCTCGAGGGATGAGGCTTGAGCCTCCGTGCGCTCGCGTAGACCATTGTTCTCCTTGAGCACCTCCATGGCCTTGTCTTCCAACACGGTGGAGGAATTGCGGATACCCATCACCATCTGGCGGATGGAGGAGGCGCAGTCGTTGATCGCATCGGTCAGCTCGCGCATGTCATCGCCGTAGTCCCCTTCAATGCGCGAGCGAAGATCCCCGGCAGCGATCGCCTTCATCACCTGGGCAGCCTCCAACTTGAGGCCGTCGCGCATACGCTTCTCTTCGGTGACATCGCGCACGAACGCTGTGTAGAGGATTTTCGTGCCCACGGTGAGTTTGGCCAGCGATAGGCGCCCCCACTTCTTGTCGCCGTCCTTGCGGTTGATCTCCACCTCCCGCGAGGTGCCGACGATCTTGTCGACGCCCGTGTGGCGGTTGGCGTTCACCAGATCGTCGTGGTTGGCCTGGATGGCCATCGGCACCAGCATGCGCACATTGCGACCGATCACCTCCTGCGCCGCGCAGCCCCACAACTGCTCGGCCGCCGGATTGAAGAAGGTCACGTTGTTGTGCTCGTCGATCGTGACCACCGCATCCAAGGCCTGGGTCAGGGTCTGCTGAATCATGTCTCGACGCAGCTTCTCTTCGGTCACATCTTTGACGAAGGCCGTGTAGTGGAGGACACCACCGCCCACGTCCACTTTCGAGAGCGACAGGTTGCACCAGCGGGTCTCGCCGTCCTTGCGCGGCACCTCGATGTCTCGGCTGGTGCCTACGATCTTGTCGACGCCCGTGGTGCGATTGGCGTTCACCATGCCGTCATGTCGGTGCTGAATTTCCTGCGGCACCAGCATCTTGACGTTCTGTCCGATCACCTCGTCGGCAGTGTAGCCCCACAGGCGCTCGGCAGAGGCGTTGAAGAAGGTGACGTTGTTGTGCTCATCGATGGTCACGACGGCATCGATCGCCTGGGCCAGGACTTGGGCGTGGTAGTCGTCGTGCGTCTTTGGAGAAGTGTCCATCGTCGTATCCTCTTGGCGCTTGCCGTCGCGCTCGACGGGTGAGCGATCGTGTCTACGGGGTTCAGGCGACGATAGAACGCGTTAGGCTTTCGAGCATCGCCTGGTCGATGGCGCTTAGTGTGGGCTTCTCCCCCGCGTGGTACGCGCCCGCCGCCCGTCAGTGCAAGGCGAAGACTGTGATCGCCGCCGAATAATTCGAAGCCGACTTATGACCAACCGCCCGGAGGTGGCGGCGCGACCTGAACCCGCCAGCGGTGGTAACGTCATCGCAACCGCACCATTGGCCCGACGAGGCGTCGGTGCTCATCGCATCAGCTGCACACGGAAGCGCACCCCATGCTCAACAAACTCGTGGCGACCGCACTCGCCTTCGCATCGCTCCTCGCCATCGCCCCGTCCCACGCCCAAACGGACGTGAGCGTCGATGCCGGCCGCGGACTCGTCACCCTGCACTTACCGCCGGCCTTCGATGGGCTCACGCCCCTGCCCCTGATCCTGAACCTGCACGGCTACAGCGGCGACGGCGAAGGCCAGCAAGGCTACTTCGGCCTGCTACCGCAGACCGACGCCCAGGGGCTGATGGTCGCCATCCCCGACGGCACGCAAGACCTGTCGGGGTTGCGCTACTGGAACGCCACGGATGGGTGCTGCGATTTCTTCGGGGCCGCGCCCGACGATTCGGCCTACCTGCGCGCGCTGATCGAGGTGATCGCGCAGGCTTACCCGACCGATGCACTACGGATCTACGTGGTCGGATATTCCAACGGCGGCTTCATGAGCCACCGCATGGCTTGCGATCACGCCGATCAGGTTGCGGCGATCTTTAGCTTCGCGGGTGCCCAGTGGGAGGATGTGGAGCGTTGCCTGCCCAGCGAGCCGGTGAGCGTGGTGCAGTTCCACGGCACCGCTGACTTCACGATCCCGTACGGCGGCGGGTGCATCCCGGGTCTGGCCTGCCACCCCTCCGCGCGCACCACCGCGGACACCTGGGCAGCCCTCAACGGGTGTGATCCACAGATCACCGCACGCTTACCGCTGCTGGATATCGTGGAGCGGCGGCCGGGGCTGGACACGCTGCGCCAGGGGTTCGACGGCTGCGTCGATTCGGCGGTGGAGCTGTGGTCGAGTCCACGGACGGGTCACGTCCCGAGCTTCGAACCAGCCTTCGCCGCAGGCGTCGTGGAGTTTCTCCTGCAGCACCCCAAAGCGGTTCGCTAGGCGGGGTCAGGCGGAGTCGCTGGCCTGCACGACCGCGCGCTCACTCACGCCCAGCAGCTCCGCCAGCGGTTGCGGGCGGTGCACGCCGAAGCCCTGGGCGAAGTCGCTGCCGAGTTCCCGCACCATCGCGAGCACTTGGTCGTCCTCGACGAACTCCGCCACGGCCTGCATGCCGAGCGTGTGGGCGATGTCGATGATGGATTTGACGAAGATGCGATCGGTCGGATCTTTGGTGATGTCGCGCACGAACTGGCCATCGATCTTCACGCAATCGACCTGCAGGCGCTTCAGGTACCCAAAGGAGGAGAGGCCACTGCCGAAATCATCGAGGGCGAAGCACGATCCCATGCGACGCAAGGCATCGATCAGCGCCGTCGCGCTGTCGATCTGACGGATGACGGCGGTCTCGGTGATCTCGAAGTTCAGGCATCCGGGAGGCAGGGCCGCCGCCTGCATCTGCGCCTGGAGCCCACGGGAGAAGGACTCCTCGCCCACGCTGGCGCCCGAGAGGTTCACCCAGAGCTGGTAGCGACCCTCGGCGTCGCTGCCGATCGATGACAGCATCCGCATGACCTGGCTCACCACCCACTGGTCGAGCCTGCACTGCAAGCCGTAGCGCTCAGCCGCTGGCAGGAACGCGCCGGGCGGAATCAAGCGCCCGGTTGACCGATCGACCATCCGCAGAAGCACCTCGATCCGTTCGGCGTCGGACCCGTTGAGAGGGGCGATGCGCTGCCCGTAGAGGATAAAGCTATCGGTATCGATCGCTTGATTGAGGCGCTGCACCCAGCGCATCTCACCGCGCCTCGCATGCACCGCATCCTCCACCCCCGACACCAGATGAACACGATTTCGCCCGGCGTCCTTGGCGGCGTAGCAGGCCGCGTCGGCGATCTGCTGCAGCTCGTCGAAGTCGTGAGTCGAGTCCCCCAGCGGGACCAAGCCGATGCTGGCCCCGATGCGAAAGACGTCGGCGTCCCAGAGAAACTCCAGCTCCTGGATAGCCATGCGGATGCGCTCCGCCCGCTGCAGGGCGACGTCCTCGGGGCAATCGAGCAGGATCACGGCGAACTCATCGCCCCCGAGGCGCGCCACCACATCGTCCTTGCGAACGCTCTCGGTGATGAGCTGGGCCACCGTGGCGAGTAGCTCATCACCCGCCGCGTGGCCGCAGGTGTCGTTCACCACCTTGAACTGATCGAGATCGAGGAACAGCAGGTGGGCATTCTTCTTATCGTCACCCTGATTGACCCGCGCCAGACACTCCTTGAAGGCCCGGCGGTTCAGAAGCCCGGTCAGCTCGTCGTAGCTCGCTTGGAATTCGAGCTGGCGCGTCATGGCGCGACTCGCGGTGACGTCCTGCGCCAGCACCACCACATACTGGATGACCCCGTGCGCATCGCGCACGGGTGACAGAAGGAAGTCCACCCGATGCAGATCACCAGCGTGCGACAGGCAATCTACTTCCAGGCTGTCGAAGCGGCGCTCCCCATCGCTCACCAGGGCATCGAAGCGCTGGGCGAAGGCCACCCGATCGGCCTCGGTGACCACGCTGATCAGCGGCTCGACGTCCTCCTCCTTCGCATCGGGCCAGAACAAGCTCTTCATCTTGGGGTTAGCCTCGTAGGCGAGCCCCTGCGTATCCACCAGCGCCATGCCGATCGGTGAGTTCCGGTAGGCCTGGCGAAAGCGCGCCTCGACGTCGGCCCGCGCCGCATCGGCGCGTTGCCGCTCCTCGATCTCCTGACTAATGCTTCTGTTCGCCGCTTCCAGCTCCCTGCGCCCTGCGTCGATGGAGGCCGTGCGCTCGGCGACCAGCTGGCGCAGGCGCTCGTTCGCCCCCTCGATGGCACGCATGCGCAGCTGCACCGCCGCCCAGGCGATGCTCGCCGCCAGCAGTGTCATCAGCGCCGCAAACCAGTAGGTTCGCCAGAAGGGCGTGGGCACGGCGAAGGACCAACTCACCGGCTCGCTCCAAGCACTGCCAGGCGAGCGCGCCCGCACCGAGAATCGGTACTCACCCGACGCCAGGCTCGAGTAGCCGATGGAGGTGGTACGCGTGGGTTCGCTCCAGAGCCCATCGTGACCCTCGAGGCGATAGCTGAACTCGATGCCGTCCGGGCGACGCATCGAGATCGCCGTGAAGTCGACCAGGATGTTGCCCCGATTCGCGTTGGCGGCGCCGTCCTCCTCGTGCACCTCACCGTCGAGGAGGCGTCGGCGAATCAACGGACGGGGCGGTATCGGGCGCGCAGGGGCTTGCCGCACGTCCATGGCGGTGACCCCGGAGGTGGTCCCGATCCACAGGGTATGGTCGCCGTCGAAATAGGTGGCATGCGCCTTCGCCTCCAGCGAGACGAAGCCGTCGAGGGCCGTGTAGTGGTCCAGCGCCCCGGTGTCGGGATCGTAGCGATAGGCGCCGCGGTTGGTGGCGAGCACCACGGTGCCGTCGGCGAGGGGATGGAGGGCGTAGACCGTGTAGTCGCCAAGGGCGGCGCCGATCTCGAAGCGCTCTAGTTCACCGTCACGCCAGCGGAACACGCCCCCCTCCACGGTCGCCACCCAGACGGTGCGCAGTGATTCGTTGGGATCGACCACCACCTGGGTGAAGTACTCGCGCCCGAAGGCCTCGACGGGCACGATGAGCTCCGGCTCGTTATCAAGGCTACCGGTGTCCAGGCGATACAAGCCTTGCTGGTGGGCGGTAAACCACACCTCGCCGGCCTGGCTGCTGTCGACACCGTACACGGAGGCACCCGTGCCCAGGGGATAGCGGCGCAGGCTGCCATCGCGTGGGTCATGGAGGATGAGCGCGCCGCGGAAGGAGCCGATCCAGACCCGCCCCTGGGCGTCGATGTCGAGCCCGGTACTGACCACCGACTCGCCGGTGATGATCGGCGTCGCCGTCATCGTCGGCAGATCGATGTGATAGAAGTCCTCGCCCACATGACCGATGTAGAGGGAGCGGCCATCCGTCGACATGGCGACCCCGCGCACCTCCACCCGCTCGATGCCAAGGGCTTCGGAGACGTTCTCGATGCGTCCCTGCTCATCGACGCGGATGAGGCCGTCATTGGTGCCGAACCAGGCGTCACCTTGCGTGCCGGGTTGGATGGCAAACACCTCTGGACGTGTCCCGTCGACCTCCAGGCCGTAGTGGGCGAAGCGATCACCCAAGTGTCTCGCCAGGCCGTGACGGGTCGGGATCCACTGCACCTGCTCGTGGTCGAACAGCATGGTGCCGTCGGCGCCTTCCAGGGAGAAGCTGCGCGAGGGGTCCTCGGCCTCCAGCCAGGTGCGCTCGTCGATGAGTACCCACCCGAGCTCTCCCTGCGGATCAAAGCCGAATTCCGTCACGCGCCCGGGATAGGCTGTCTCCTGCCACTGCACCTGTCCTGAGTCGAGCAAGCGTCCGATACGGCCGTCCTCGTTGCCGACCACCACATATCCGAGTTCGCTAGCCCGCAGGCCGCTCGCCGTCTCGAGGAGCATCTCGAAGCCGTCATCGGTGTCGGG
>JBCBZW010000033.1 GCA_039815145.1 Pseudomonadota bacterium | reverse complement strand
GTGACCACGTTCATCGGCGTGTTGTAGATGTTGCGCTTGGCCTTGCCCGGGTGCAGGTCGAGCTGCTGATAATTGTTGTGCTTGTCGAAGATCATGCTGGCGACGGGCGCCGGCAGGTCGCAGTAGTAGAGTGATCCGGACACCAACGAATTCGAATGGGAGTGTCCGTGCATTCCCACGCCGGGCGGATTGGTCAGGGCCCAGGACTGGGTGACGTACAGTTCCTGGTCGATCCCCATGACCTCCTTGGCGTACACCGCGAGCGCTTCTGATACCGCCTCCTTGACGCTGGCGAGGGCCGGCTCGTCCAAGATGTAGAGGTTCTCGGAAATCAGGTTCGATTGGTTTTGCACCATTGTCAGCTCGCGGATGAACGCCACCTGCTCCTCGCTGATGGCGTGGGCGATGTTGGTGCGGAAGTACGGCTCGGCGAATAGCGGCTGTACGTCGTAGCTCCCCAGTGCCATTGCATAATCCCCTGTCGCATTGACCGTTAGTGGTCGAATAGTTGTTGTAGTCCCCTACTGCAGATAGTTGACCAGCGTATGCGACGAAACAAGGGGGTGGCGCATCCCCGCCTTCTAGTGATGATGTAAAATCTTGGAAGTATGTCTAATACTTTGATTCCAATTTTTATTTCTTTTTCTTCAGGCTGGTTCGAGGGCGGCGTGGTACTGGGCCGCATGGCCGGTGATGCCTGTCTTGCGTATCTCGGAGTGGCTGGGATTTGACGGAATCCAGGTCACGCTCAGCCGTCACAGCGGTCTACCTTCCCGCGCTCGCCAACCTAGCGGTGGTCATCGCCATGGCCGCTGCCGCACGGATGGTCGGCTTCGCCCACCCCCTCGTGCTCGAACTAGGCGAGGGCCGCTTCGAGGCCTTCGTGCCCGACACCAGCGCGGCGATGGCGGCGGATATCGCTGGGCGCCTGCACTGGGCGCTGGCCCACGCGAGCTGGTGGGTGGTGCAGGTGCTTGCGGCGAGCGCCCTGCTGCGTCTGTTCTGGATCGACACACGCGCTTGCGGTGAGTTCGGCAAAACGATGCGCCAGCTCTACGCGGTGGGGATCGCCGTCGTGCTCACGTCTATGTTGGTCGCTGGGCTTGCGGGAGTGCAATTCGCCGGGCCCTTCGCCGCCGCGCTGCAGGCGTTACCGGTGGGGCCATCGGGCCCCATCCTCACGGCGGCAGCGGTCGCCGTAAACACCGGCGCTGCGACCCTGATCTTCATGCTGGCGCTCGGCTTCTGCGCGCTTGTGCTCCGATCGCGAAACGACGAGCAAGCTGCCGGTAGCGACGATAGCGCTGACCGCTTCGATCAACTGCTGTGGTTGGGAAGCGGCTACCTGGCGCTGACCACCCTGGAGGTCACGCTCGGCTATCGCTGGGCGGCAGCCCTGGTAGCGCCCTCGGCTGGCGATGTGGCAGCGGCGGTCGCCTGCGCGCAGGCGCGGGTGATCGGCGGCGTGAGCAGCCTGATCCTCGGGGTGACGGCGTGTGCTGCGTGGACGATGGCGCGCTGCACTTCCACGCGTTCGTTGTGGCGCGCCCTGGCGGTGTTTGCGCCGCTGCTGGTGGCGATCGGCGCCATCGAGTGCGCCCTCCCGTGAGGGTTACGGCCTAGTAAGCGCCCCAGCCAAAGAGCACCACGCCGACCGTACGCCAGAGAATCTGAAGGTCGAAGCGCAAGCCCATGTTCTTCACGTACAGCACGTCCAGGGCCACACGGCGCGAATAGCTCGTATCGTTGCGGCCGCTCACCTGCCACAAGCCGGTGATGCCCGGCCTCACCGCTTCGTACCAACGCAGGCGGGAGCCGTAGCGCATGAGCTCCTCCTCCACGATAGGGCGCGGGCCGACCAGGCTCATCTCGCCCCGAAGCACGTTGAGCAGCTGGGGAAGCTCATCGAGGCTGGTCCGGCGCAGGAAGACACCCACGCGGGTGAGGCGCGGATCGTCGCGCAGCTTGCGGGTGCGCTCCCACTCGGCCTTGGCCGCTGGGTCCTTGGCAAGTACCTCCTCGAGGACCTGCTCGGCATTGGGGCGCATCGTGCGGAATTTCAGGCAGGTGAAGCGCCGGCCCTGGTGGCCGATGCGGGTCTGGCGAAACAGGGCCCGATCGCCGTCGGCGCGGGCGAGCAGGGTGATGATCACCATCGGCACGATGAAGATCGCCAGCAGGGTGAGTGCGCCGAGCACATCCGCCACCCGTTTCCAACCTAACGAAGGTACTAGGTCAGGCGCGGCGCCGGTGCCGTTGACGATGCGCTCGTCGGGGGCGTGCACGGTCCAGCGCACGCTCGGCGCTGGCGGCGGGCGCGAGGCCGCAGTGACACCCAATGAGGGGGAGTCAGCAACCCGCGATACGCTGGCGTAGGTGCCGTGCTCGCTGTTCTTCAGGCGGCTGAGTCTCGGTGTTCCCATCGCGGAGGCTTCAGTTACTTGTGACCGTGGGAGTGTCGCTACGGCCCGACGTAGCGCTGCGGTGTGGCGCTTTACATAGGTCGCCAGATACACCTGTCACGCTGTGGTATCGCTGCCGTGATGCGTTCGCGACTCGGTGTGAGCTTCTCATAATCAGATCTCAACGCATCCTGTCGCTGACCTTAGACTACTGCAGGTGCCATTGCAGTGATCTACATCAAGGCGAGCGATCTGGCTGCGTCCGCGGGCGCATTAGGGGGTGTTCGGAAAGTGCCGAGTCAGCTGTTGCCAGGCATCGATGTAGTCGCCCTGCAGCGCCGGTGAATTCAGCGCTTGCGCGCTCGGCCGGATCAGGTAGCGGGACTCGAACATAAACGCCATCGTGGCATCCAGATACTGGGGTGTGAGCGTTGAGTTGCTCGCCCGTTCAAATGCGTCCGCGTCGGGGCCGTGGGGCACCATGCAGTTGTGCAGGCTGGCGCCGCCCGGTGCGAAGCCACCGCCTGTCTTGGCGTCGTACTCGCCGGTGATCAACCCCATGAACTCGGACATCACGTTGCGGTGGTACCAGGGTGGGCGGAAGGTGTCGTTCATGACCAGCCAGCGCGGCGCGAAGGCGACGAAGTCGACGTTCGCCGTGCCCGCCGTGTCTGAGGGGGAGGTCAGTACGGTGAAGATCGAGGGGTCGGGGTGGTCGTAGCTGATCGAGCCGATGACGTTGAAGCGTCGAAGGTCGTAGCGATACGGTGCCAGCGTGCCGTGCCAGGCCACCGCATCGAGTGGCGAGTGCTGGAGTTGAGCTCTCTGCATAGTGCCTGCCAGGCGGCAGATGAGCTCGAACGGCCCCTCGAGATCCTCGAAGGCAGCGGCCGGATACTCGAAGTCACGTTCGTTGGCGAGGCCATCTGAGCCGATGGGGCCACGCTCTGGGAGCTCGAACAGCGCCCCATGGTTCTCACACACGTAACCGCGTGCTGCCGAGTCCTCCAGGCCGACGCGGAATCGCATCCCGCGGGGGATCACGGCGATCTGTTGCGGCTCCACGCTGAGCACGCCGCATTCGGTGTGCAGCGTGAGGTGTCCCTGCTCCGGGACGATGAGCAACTCCCCATCGGCGTTGGCAAAGTAGCGTGAGGTCATCGACTGGTTGGCGCGGTAGACGTGGATGCTCGCTCCCGTTTGTGCCAGCGCGTCGCCAC
The DNA here is from genome assembly GCA_039815145.1 of Pseudomonadota bacterium. Taxonomy (NCBI): domain Bacteria; kingdom Pseudomonadati; phylum Pseudomonadota; species Pseudomonadota bacterium. The sequence goes on along the minus strand of JBCBZW010000033.1, from coordinate 41,738 downwards.
AGGCAGCGACGGTGTACATGCCCTCGACGAAGTCGACGGGATGATCGGGAAGCGGTTGGGGGTCCCACCGAAGGGGGTCCGCCGGGGTGGTCGTCCCGTCAAGTGGGGCCGTCTGCCAGTTAGGTGCGATGTCGCAAGGCTCGAACCCGAGGTGGGCGACCGAGGGACGGATGCGGTAGAACCACGTGCGTGCGTTGCGCGCCCTCGGCGCCGTAAAGGCCGTGCCGCTGAGCTTCTCCGCGTACAACCCATGGGCGACGCGTTGCGGGGAGTTGCGACCCTCCGGGAGGGCGCCGGCGAGCGCCTCGCTCGCATGCTCGTTACCGAAACCGGTGAGGTACTGGCGCATAGCGCGTCCTTGGCGTCTACTGGTGTGCGGATTTTCGCACAGCTCCAGGGGCTGTGGTGCCTCTGCGGAGCTGGCTCCGCGGGTGGGCGCGATGGGAGGATCCGCTAACCGATGGTGCACTTAGCCAGGGTATTGCCCAGGGCGGCGCATGTGCGGCGCATGTCCTCCTCGGTGAGCGTGGGATGGACCAGGAACATCAGGCTCGATTCGCCGAGACGCTGGGCGACCGGGAGTCGTTGGGAGGGGAGCCAGGGCGTGTCGGCGAAGGCGCGCTCGCGATAGACCTCGGCGCACGTTCCCTGATCGCACGGAATGCCCTGGTCCACGATATCCGCAATGATCTCGTCTCGATCGTAGCCAGGGCGAAGACCGTCGGTGTCCACATATGCGTAGTACTTGTAGTAGGCGTGGCGGCAACAGCTTTCGTCGTTGCAAGCCGGGGAATCGCAGCGGGCCTTGACGGGCGCTTTAATCGGGCCATTGGGGTGGGCGTAGGGTTCCAAGGTCCGCTCCAGCGCGCGGGCGTTAGCTGCGCGGTCGGCTGACCAGGTCGGCAGACGGCGCAGTTGTATGCGTCCGATTGCTGCCTGCATTTCGGTCATTCGCCAGTTCGTGCCGAAGGATTCGTGGAGCCAGCGATAGCCCGGTGGATGATGGCGCTCGTGCACGGCCTGCCAGCTCTTCCCGTGCTCCTTGTGGGACCACATGCGAGACCAAAGCGCCGGGTCGTTTGTGGTGACCATGCCGCCTTCTCCTCCCGTGGACATGATCTTGTCCTGGCAGAACGACCACGCGCCGACATGACCGATGGAGCCGACTGAGCGGCCCTTGTACAGGGCGCCGTGGGCTTGGGCGCAGTCCTCGATGACGAGAAGTCCCTGCTCGCGAGCGAGTGCCATGATGGCATCCATGTCGCAAGGCCAACCGGCGAGGTGCACGGCGATGATCGCTTTCGTTCGCGGCGTCACTACCGCCTCGATTGTGGCCTTCGAGAGGTTCCCTGAGTGCGGGTCGACGTCGGCGAAGACGGGCGCCGCGCCGGCGGCGACCACGCATGATGCGCATGCGATGAAGCTGCGCGCGGGGACGATGACCTCGTCGCCTGGGCCGATCTGCAAGCCCTTCAAGGCCAGGTCTAGGGCGAGGGTGCCGTTGGCGACGGCAACGGCGTGCGCGCATCCCACGGCGGCGGCGAATTCCTCCTCGAAGCGTCTGGTTTCCTCTCCGGTCCAGTAGTTGACACGATTGGAGGCTAACACGCAGCTAACGGCGTCGATTTCCTCCTGGGTGAACGAGGGCCACGGAGCGAGTTCGGTGTCTAGCATGCACGTGTCCGAGCTGGTGGTGCGGCGGATGGATCGAGGCTATCGCTTACGCCCACGAGTCGCGCACCGAGGCACGAGCCCTACCAGGCGCCTAAAACCCGGTCGTAAACTGCAGGAACAGACGGCCTTCCTGCGTGGTTTCGCCGCTCTCGAGATCGTCGATAAACTCGATTCCCGCACCGACCTCGAAGGTGCCGTAGCGAAACCTGCGGCTGTGGGATACGTCAACGCTGAGGAGATCTTGCGGCGTTGGCGTGAGGGAGTTTCTACTGTCCGGTGGGCCGTTGGCGTTGAGGGTGCCGGTCCTGACCTGGGCCTGCCAACGCGTGTGTTTCTCGTTGACCAGGACCGCGCCGAAGGTGAACAGGTCAGCATCGTTGTCGGCACCGTGGCCGATCGATCGGCCTCGGAAGCGGTACCCGTCCGGGAACACGCCGTTGTAGGCGCAGTTGAAGCCCCCGTTACCTACGAAATCGCTCGCGCCGAAGAAGTCGCAGCTGGTGCGGCTGTACTCGCCGAACAAACGCGTCGACCAGCGTTCCGCCACCGTGCCAGACCATTCGGCGCCCAACTGACCCAGGTACTGACTGGGCAGGCCACCCGCTTCGTCTTCGCCGATGAATTGCCCGTAAAGCGATACTGAACGTCCGAACCCCGGCGGCGTCCAGCGCAGATCGAAACCGCCGAGTTGATTGCCCGGTTCGTTGCTGTCGTCGATGCCGCCGTCGCCAACGTTGTCCTGTCCTAGCAGGAGATCGACAAAGGTGCCCACGCTGCAGGGGCGGCCCTCGCCACACCACATCGCTGATCGGGAAATGCCTATCTCGAGAGAACTGTGGGGGCGAAACGTGGCCCTTGCGCCAAAGAACTGTGGGTTTGGAATCTCACGGTCGGACTCAAGGCGCCCGAATATCAACGACAGGTCCCAGGGACCGATCCAGCGCAGCCATCGAATGTCGAAGGGATCGGTGAACACCCGATCGATGGTGATCGCTGGAAAGGGACGGCCGTTGTTCGACAGGATCAAGCTGCCGTCCCACGCGGGCCCCCACCAGCGCTGCTGCGTGCTCAGTCCGAACGCCCAGTTGCCGAGGACGACTGCGGCGTAGCTATCGTCGAAGCGAATACGCTGACTGTCACCGTCGCCACCGACGTACTGGAGGTTCACGTCGATCGCGGCCCAGGCCAAGGTGGCATCGGCTCCGATGGACACCTCACCCTCGCCGCGTGGGGTGTACTGGAAGGACCGGATTCGGGTCGGGTTCAGCGCCGCTCCGGTTCTGGCGCTCAGTAGCAGCTCGTTGCTTCGCGTTTCCCACTCGGCGCGCTCACGTACACGACCGAGGGCCTGCAGGGCGGTCAGGGACAGGTGGGTGATGTCAGCGGAATCCACGTCCTGCAGGATCGGCCCCCAGGCGAGGGGCCAGGTGCTGATCGGGCCCCTGATTACGCCACTGTCGGCCAACAACTCGATGTCGTGGCGCAGCGTGAGATCGCCAGCTGGAATCAGCGGGCCCGCCATGGCGTCGCCGAGCGCGGCTATGGCCAGCGCTAAGGTCGCGCAGACCGCCACCACCGTTCTCGCACGCACGGTCGAGAAACGTAGGGTGGCGTCGCCGATCAACCCGCTGGTCATTCCGGTGGCGCGTTGACCACCCGCAGCGGTGAGCTTCCGGACATGTAGGTGATCGACGCACCGTCGGGCTTGGACGCGTGGGCAGTTCCCATCAGGTAGTCATCGAGTTTCTCAGGCGCGTAGCCATCGACGACCGAGGCGAGCAGGCCTTGAACCTCATCCAGATTCTCCGAATCGAGTGCTTCGCGCATCTTCTCGATGACCATGCTCACCCGATCCCAGCTCAGGGAACGTTCCATCGCGCGCATGATCTCCGGGTGATCCGTGTGCTCGACGGCGCTGTCGATCAGCAGTTCCTCGTGCAATTTCTCACCCGGGCGCAGGCCGGTGTACTGGATCTCCACCTCACCCTCGGGGTGATTGGCGTCCTTCACGGTGCGTCCCATGAGACGAATCATGCGTGTCGCCAGGTCGGCGATGCGCACAGGTTGGCCCATCTCCAGCACGAAAACGTCACCGCCGCGGCCCATCGCGCCGGCCTGGATGATCAGCTGTGATGCTTCCGGGATGGTCATGAAGTAGCGCGTCACCTCGGGATCGGTGACCGTTACGGGTCCACCAGAACGGATCTGCTCGCGGAACAGCGGAACCACTGACCCGGAAGACTCCAACACGTTGCCGAAGCGCACGATGCAGAACTTGGTCTTGCCTTCGAGCTTCTGCATGCCCTGCAGGATCAGTTCTGCAAAGCGTTTGGTGGCGCCCATGACGCTGGTGGGAGCGACCGCCTTGTCTGTCGACACGAGCACGAACACCCCCACACCGTGGCGACGCGCGGCTTCGGCGACGACGCGCGTGCCGAGCGCGTTGTTGCGGATGCCCTCGGAGATGTTGTGTTCGACGATCGGCACGTGCTTGTAAGCGGCCGCGTGGTAGACCGTGTCGACGGCGTAGGTGGTAAGTGCCGAATCGACCCGTTGATGATCCTGAACACTGCCGAGCAGCGGCACGAGTTCCGTCTCGGCACCAATTCCGGCGGCCAACTTACGCAAGCTGCGCTCCGCGTTGTAGAGCGCGAGTTCCGACTGCTCGAACAGCAAGATGCGTTTCGGCTCGTGCACCACCAGTTGCCTGCCGAGCTCGGAGCCGATCGAACCACCGGCACCCGTCAGCAGGATGGTCTTGCCATGGACATGCGCACGCATGATATCTCGGTCAGCCTTCACCGGGTCGCGGCCGAGGATATCGCCCACGGAGACATCGCGCAGTTCCGCGAGGTGCGAGCGACCTGAGATGAGGTCGTGGATGTTCGGCATGGTCTGGATGCGCACGGGAAGCCCCTCGAGGAAGTCGAGGATCTCTCGGCGCCGGTCACGGGTGGCCGTGGGCAGCGCCAGCAGCACTCTGCGCACGCCTTCGCGGTGAACCACGCGTAGGATGTCGTTCGGGGAAATGACGGGCAGTCCGCTAATGAAACTACCCTGCAGCCGCGGATCGTCATCGACGAAGCCGACGGGATAGAAGGAGCGCTGGCGCATCAGATTGGTACCGAGGGCGATGCCCGCCTGGCCGGCGCCGTAGATGAGCACTCGCTCACAGCCTCTGCGCGGACGGAGCAGGAAGCTGCGAACGATCAATCGCACGGTGCTGGTGCTGATGGCTGTGAACGCGGTGAACACGGCCACTAGGGCGGCAGCCTCGATCGGCTCGCCAATGCTGAGGACGCTCGCGAGCAGTGCGCCGGCGACGCCGACGTACAGCAGGGCTCGCAACACGCGAACGGCGAGTCGGGCATCGACGAAGCGGGTGATCGAGCGGTAGAGGCCCTGAACCCAGAAGACCACCGTGGTGCCGGCGACGGCGACCAGCAGGGCCCAAGGCATCGCGGCGCTCTGCGTGTTCCGGTAGACGATCCACCAAGCGGCCAGAAACGCCGCGGACACCAGGCAGATATCCGCCGCTGCCAGCATGGTGCGCTTCATCGGGCGGGGCATGCCAAGCGCAAGCCGGCGTGCCTTCGTTATGACCGTCGCGAGGAGCCGATCGTCCAGCATCTTATGTTTCCAATCCAAGCGTCATTTGGGGCCCAGCCAGCACGAATCTGGCAGGACGATGGGCGGTGCCCAGGAAGTCGGGCGGGTCACCAGAGGGGTTTGTCGTAGCGGTGCTACCACCCGTCTGCCGGCGTGCTGCATAGCACCCTCCCACGGAAGGTGGACAGGGTACCTCCTAGGAAAGGGGTTGCCTAGAGGTGAACCACGGAAAATCAGGCGGTTGCCGCCATTTTCGGTGTCTTTGCACACTATTGCATAAGATCTGCGCACCAGTTCACTTTCCATTGGGCCGCCTGCCGACCGGTTTTTTGATTCTGTCTTTGCCTAACGGGACTGAACGCGGTTCGTTTACTTATGGTGCGCCAGGAAATCCGCAGCCCGGCTCGGCGGCAGCTGGGACCGATCCTCTGGGGCTGGCGGCGTGCCGGCGGGCAACCTCGGCGCGCGAACGTGCGGGCCAGCGCAGTTGCCGAATTTCGAGACCGGAAAATGGGCGCGGGGGTGGGATTTGTCCGAGCCCTGATCGGTGCGTGACTGGTGCCCGCTAACCTCTTAGTGTCGCCGGGGGCCTCGGAATCTCACGCGATGGGCAGGAGGCTGATCGGAGGGAGGAGACTTGGCGCGACAAACGAGGGGCCCGGAGGAACTCCGGGCCCTGACAGGGGGGTGTCTTCAGCTGCCTGAAGCGACCTTAGAAGGTATGACGCACGGTGAGGGAGAAGCGCCGACCCAGGGGATCGTAGGTGCTCGGGTAGATGTTGCCCGAGTTGAAGGCCGTGGTGCCGATGTTGTTGCCGACGATTGTGGGCAAGTTGTCGAACACGTTGAGCACCGCACCGGTCAACTGCAGGCGCTGCGTCAGCTGCACCCGTGCCGTGAGGTCGATGTAGTTCTCCGCATCGATCTCCCGGAATTCCTCGAGGAAGGTGTCCGCCACTTCGGGCTCCGCCTCCACCGCATCGATCCAGCGCCAGAACACAGAAACGTCCACCGGACGATCCATGCCGTCGAAGCTCAGCGTCGCCCGGTTGGAGAAGCTGAACTCGGGTTGGATCGAGGCACAGTTGATGCTGTAGAAGCCCGTGCAATCACGATCGATGGAGTCGGGGTTGTCGACGTTGGCGTTGAACACAGACTCCTGGGTCCAGTTGCCGTTGAAGCTGTTGGAGAAGCGGGCGAAGCCCAGGTCGCCCTGCCAGTTCAGGGACACGTCGATGCCGCTGGTGGCGAGGGCCCCCTGATTGCTCAACACCAACGGTAGGCCGGCGGTGGTGGATACGTCGCCGAACAGGTTGCCCGTGGCCGGGTTGCGACGGATGCCCGTGCAGGCCGGGTCCGAGGCGGAGGCACCGCTGATCGCGAGCGTCCCGTCCTCGAAGTCAGGCCCGAAGCAGGCCGCGAACACGTCACCCGGGTTCGGGTTGGTGATCGCGTCGCTGACCTCGATGTTGTAGTAGTCCAGGGTCACCGCCAGGTTCGGCGCGAAGTCGGGCTGCATGACGAAGCCGATGGTCCAGGTGTCGGCGTCCTCCGCGTCGAGGTTGGGGTTGCCACCGGTGGTGGCGTTCACCTGGCCAGCGGGGTCGACGATGATGCTGCCGATGGTGCCGAGCGGCGCGCCCTGGGCCAGGCAGATTTGCCGCAGATCCTCGTTCTCCAGCGGCGCGTTGCCCGTGCAGGGATCGGTCGCGAAGTTGTTCAGGCCCGTGACCTGCGGGGCGAACAGCTCGTTGATGTTCGGCGCGCGGGTCACCCGCTGCAGGTTACCGCGGATCTGGAAGCCGCCCACGGGGCTCCAGGTGCCGCCGACCTTCCAGGTGCTCTCATCTCCGGTGGTGCTGTAGTTGGAGAGGCGAGCGCCAGCCTGGAGGCTGACCTCTTCGGCGAAGGCGGCGCCCTGCACCAGCGGCACGTTGACCTCCGTGAACACCTCACGAACGTCGTAGCTGCCGGTGACATTAGGTGCGGCGGCGCCGTTGCCCAGCACTTCGCCCGGCGTCTGCGTCAGCAGGTCGTTGGCGAAGCCAGCCTCGTAATCGCGGTACTCCGCACCCACGGCAAAGCCGATCGGCGATTCTGCCCAGGGCATGGACGTGTTCACATCGCCGCTCACCAACGCTTGGCCTTGGAGCAGGGTGGTGAATTGGTTCGAGGTGTTGCCCACATCGAGGAACGCGCCGACTTCGTTGGTGATGCTGCCCAGGGGGCCGAACAGATCGATGGGCACGCAGCCGCCGGATGGGTCCAGACACGCGTTCGGGTCGGTGGCCAGCAGGGCCTGTTGCAGACGGGTGCGCGTGCCGTTGCCCGACTGGGAGCCGCGCAGGTCGCTTTCGCCGTAGGCGAAGAAGGCGTCCCAGGAGAGGTTCGAGACGAGATCGCCGCGGGCGCCCGCCTTCAACTGCCAGACGCGGCTTTGGCGCTCGTTATCGCGCGTGCCGAGTTCGACGAAGCGTCGGCCGTAGTCGAGATCGATCGTGCGGTAGGCAGGGTCGTTCGGGTCCGTCGCCAGGGCGGCAGCGTCACACTCCGCTTGGGAGAAGTTCGGCTGGACACCGTCGGTGGCCGCGTCAGAGTCCGCGCCGCAGATCTGGTTGCGAATCCCCGCGGGGAGGAACGGATTGGACAGCGGCGTCGTGAAGACGTTGCGGAAGGTGCCCGAGGGCGCGATCTGCGTGCGGTTGGTGCTTTGTGAATAGAACGCTTCGGTGTACATCTCGATGCCGCTGTCGAGTTCGTAGCGGGCTGAGCCGTACAAGCGGTACTGCTCCAGGGGCAGCTGGAACAGGTTGAAGGGGTTGAAGTTGAAGGGCTGGTAGAAGGGGATTACCGAGTCGCCGTCGGGGGAGACCTGCACCGTGCCGCCGCTGCCCGGGAAGGTCAGCACCGTGGGCACGGTGGTGCTCGACCCGCCCGGTGCACCCGTCGCGGAGGAGAGGTTCTCGACGCCGAAGTCGCGATCGCCTTGGAGGATCGCCTCACGATCCGTATAGCCGACGCTGAACACCGCGTTACCACGCCCACCGTCGAAGTTGCCGCCCGTGGTCAGGTCGATGCGCAGGGTATCGCCGTCTCCTTCCGCCGTTCGCGCGCCCGTCACGCGCAGGTCGAAGCCCTCAAAGTTCTGCCGGGTGATGAAGTTCACCACGCCCGAGATGGCGTCGGCGCCGTAGGTGGAGCCCGCGCCGCCGGTGAGTACATCCGTTCGCTCGACCAGGGCGATGGGGATGATGTCCAGGTTGGTGCGACCCTGCAGGTCGGCCGGCACCACTCGCGTGCCGTTCAGCAGGGTGATGTTTCGGTTTGAGCCGAGGCCGCGCAGGTTGATGAAGGTGGAGCCGCCGTTGCCGTTGTTGACCTGGGCGCCGATGCTCGGCACTACGCCCGGGATCTCGCGGATGAACTCCTCCACGAAGTTGGCCTGGCGCAGCTCCACCTGCTCCGAGGTGACGGTGGCGACGGGACTCGATTGGGTCAGGTTCGGGTCGGTCAGGCGCGATCCGGTGACCACCACCTCCTCGACCTCGGTGGGCGCCTCCTGCGCGGTCGCAGGCACCAGCACACTGGCGGACGCCAGGAAGGCACCGGCCAGCGCGGCCCTGCGGCCTGCGGAGAAAAGGCTGTGGCGGACAGCTCGCGATAGGTTCAGTCGTTGCATCTCTAGACTCCTCCGGCTCCCACCTTGCGAGCGGGATGTGACGTGGCTAGGCCTGAAGAGTGTTGTGAAAAGGCAACGAAAGATATCGTTCTATCTGTTTTGCCGCTAAAAATCATTGGTGTATTCGCAACATTCTCTCCAGTGCGGCCGAGCATATGGAGGTGGTTTGTTGTTATGCAAGCGAAAGTGTTGCTTTTGTAGCTAAATTGTAGCGTGTCAGAGGGTATGTTGCTGAAAACACTAAAATGTTGCGAAGCGCATGAACGGAGACGCTGTTGCGCGCAATCCATGTCACCGCTTGAATGTGCGCAATCGCGGGGGTCGGCGGGCAGCCAGGTGCAACGCTAAGACGGCGACAGAGGGCGCGAGTGGCAGATGCGCCAAGCGAGCCCGCCGGCAATGCGCGCCGGCGAGGAGAGGTAGAAAGGGTGGCTCAGCTCAGGGGGAAGGTGCGTCGCCGCCGAAGTTCACGTGAGCCAGGCGCGCCATCGACTCCTTCCAGGTCACCAGGTCGTCACGCCGGAACTCGGCGAGCGAGCGGTGGCCGCAGGCGCGGGCGAGGATTTTCATCAGGTCCACGCTGGTGCTGAAGAAGCGCGCGAGGCGTTCGGCCGAGCGCTCGATCTCCAGGCGGGCGGTCAGCTCAGGGTTAGTGGTGGCGATACCGACCGGGCAGTTGTTGGTGTGGCAGGCGCGCATGCCTAGGCAGCCGATGGCCTGAATGGCTGCGTTGGAGACGGCGATCGCATCGGCGCCGAGGGCCAGCGCTTTGGCGAAGTCGGCAGGCTTGCGTAAGCCGCCGGTGATGACCAGCGTGACGTCGTCGCGGCCGAGGCCATCGAGGTGGCGGCGGGCACGGGCCAGGGCTGGAATCGTGGGCACGGAGATGTTGTCGCGGAAGATCAGGGGCGCCGCGCCCGTGCCACCGCCGCGGCCGTCGAGGATGATGTAGTCCACGCCCACCTCGAGTGCCGCATCGATGTCCTTTTCGATGTGTTGGGCGGAGAGCTTGTAGCCGATCGGAATACCACCGCTCGCCTCGCGCACCTCGTTCGCGAAGTCACGGATTTGGCTCAGCTCCGTCCAATCGGGGAAGCGAGGCGGTGAGATGGCGGCGGTGCCGGGCGTAAGCCCGCGCACCTCGGCGATCTTGCCCTGCACCTTGGCCCCGGGCAGGTGGCCGCCGGTGCCGGTTTTGGCGCCCTGGCCCCCCTTGAAGTGGAAGGCCTGCACCTGGCGCGCCTTGTCCATGTGCCAGCCGAAGCGGCCCGACGCGAGCTCGTAGAAATAGCGTGAGTTCTCGGCCTGCTCCTCCGGCAGCATGCCGCCCTCGCCGGAGCAGATGCCCGTACCCGCCAGCTCCGCGCCGCGGGCCAGCGAGACCTTGGCCGCTTCCGACAGGGCGCCGAAGCTCATGTCCGACACGAAGAGCGGAATCTCCAGGCGCAGGGGCTTGGCTGCCTCGGGGCCGATGACCGTCTCCGTGGCGACGGCCTCATCGTCCAGGAGGGGCAGGCGATGGAGTTGCGCCGTGATGAACTGCAGGTCGTCCCAACTGGGCAGTTCCTGGCGTGGGACGCCCATGGCGGCGGTCATCCCGTGGTGGCCGGTTTGCGACAGGCCGTGTTCGGCGTAGTGCTGGATCAGCTTGACGTGCGGCTCCTCCTCCGCGCCGACGGGGTCAGCGTAGAGGCCGAGGTACTCATCGCGCCGATAGGGTTGCGGGTTGGCGTCGTGCCAGGCGGCGATCTCATCCTCGTCCACCCAGACCTTGCCCTCGTCTACCCACGCGGAGAACTTGGGCAGGGTCTCCGCGTTGTTGTACTCGCTCACCCCTGTGTCGTAGCGATAGTCCCAGTTGTGCACGCCGCAGATCAGATTGTCGCCGTCGATATGACCGTCCGACATCAGCGCGCCGCGGTGAGCGCAGCGGCCGTAGAGCACGGAGACGCGCTCGTCGAAGCGCACCACGACGAGGTCGACGTTGGCGACCAGGGCGTAGGTGGGGTCGCGGTCGGCAAGGGAGGACCAGTCGAGGATGGCTGTCTTCTTCATGGCGTGTTCTCGGTCAGGCGCGTGTAGGTGGCTTAGGTTCGACGAATGTCAGCGATAGGTGAGCTGAGGAACAGGGTGTCCTTACGGCGCAGGAGCTGGCCCTCGATACGCACCGGATCGGCGACCAGGGGGAGCAGGGGCTCGGGACTGTGCGCCTCGCCGTTTTCGTCCACCAGCAGCAGAGGCCGATAGGCACCGCGGCGATCACGGGCGAACAACGCCGGCGGAACGCCGCCGCGAATGCACAGGGAGGCGCAGGCCTTGTGCGGCTTGCCCGTGGACGGACGCATGGCGCCCGCGAAGCACTTCATGTCGAGGATCTCGCCAACCAGCGTCACGCGTTCGAGCGACTCCGCTGCCGGTAACCCTAATGCGGGCTCCGCGGTCGACGATGCCGGCGCGATCCAATCCGAGCCCTCGGCGGCGGCCAGCATGTAGAAGCCATCGCGCGCGATGAGGCTACCGCGCAGGGTCACCGCCTGGCCGTCGTAGGCGCTCACGATCGTGCGCACGCCGCATTTGAAGGGGCATACCAACCAGAGGCTGCGCACGGTGCCGTCCACGTCTCGCGTGCGCAGCATAGGGAAGGGATCCGCGTGGACGACGCCCTGCCATTGCCGATCTTCGACGTCCCAGGTGCCGTTGCCTGGCTGGCGTTGGAAGGCGGCCAGGCCGGCGCCAAGCGCGCCGCAGCCCAAGGTCAGGCTGAGACCGAGCCGGAGCATGAAGCGTCGGTCGCGCGCGGGTGTTTCGGCGGCGTAGCCGATGAAGTAGTCGTTGTCGTCGCTCACGGCTGGCGCTCCGGGGGCTGTTGGTCTGCCTTTGCTGCCGGCAGAAGGGTTGGGGCGACCGGTGTGCCGGGAGGATTACCCTGTGGGTTCACCCAGATGCGTCCATCCGCCGAGCGCGTCTGGTAGGTGGCGATACGTTCGTTGAAGGGTGGCGGGGAGCGCCCGTTCGCGGGATCGTATTGAAAGCCGTGCCAGGGGCAGGTGACGCAACCGTCCAGGATGCGCCCCTCGCCCAGGGGGCCCCCTTGGTGGCGGCACACGTTGGAGACGGCCATCACCTGCAGGCCGTCGCGGAACACGGCGATGCGCTCGCCCTCGGGCGGTGTCAGGATCACGGCGCGTGTGTCGGGGATCTCGAGCGCGGGCCCGGCGTCCAGCCACCCGTCGGCGGCCGGCGAGCGTTTGCCCTGCGCGCTGGCAAACGCACCCGCCAGGTGCAGGGCCGTGACGGTGACCACCGAGGCCCCGAGAGCGGTCACGTAGAGCGGGTCCTTCTCGAACTGGATCACCCCCAGGGCTACGTGGCCGACCAGTGCGGCGTAGGCCAGGTACACGCCCATATGCAAGGCCTTCCACAGGGCCGGGCCGAGGTTGGCATTCCAGAAGTCGTGGCTGGTCGCCGCCATCAGGAAGAGGATGGCGAGCGCCAGGGCGCCGAGGCTCTCGAAGGGGAAGCCCGCGATCGAGTCGTAGCGTGGATTGGAGACGAAGAGCGACGTGATCGGGTCGATCACGCCGAAGCCGTGGTACCAAATCAACACCGCGATGGCGTGCACCAGGGCGATGAAGAACGTCGTGACGCCGAGATGACGACGGTTGTACAGCATGGGTTTGAAGCGGGGGCTGAAGCGTGCCAAGGGGCCGATGCACAGAATCAGCGTCAGCATCAAAAAGGACAGGCTGCCGAAGGCGCGGATCAGCAGCTGCAGCTCCGCCATCGGTTGATCGGCGGGCCGGGTCAGGAGTGTGACCGCAACAAAGACGACCAGATAGGTGATCGCGCCGCCAGCGATCGACAGGTCGTAGCGTCGCTTGAAACCGTTCCAGCCGACGGCGCCGTAGCCCTCACTCATCAGTCGCCTCGTCGAGTGCGGTGGTGAGGCTGGGGGGCAGCGAGTCGTTGACCGCGGCGGGCGGACGCAGCGCCAGGGCGAACCAGATGACGAGCAGCATGGTGGGTCCGAGGAGCAACCAGAGCGCCAGATGCCAGTGGCGGTGAGCTTGCATCATGGGGCGATGTCGCCTCCGTCGACGGCGTTCAAGGGTACGCGCACGGTGAGCACACGGACGAGCAGAAGTGGCCACAGGGCGGCGCTGGCGGGGAAGATCATGATGCGCCCCCACACGCTCATCGGCGCCTGGTCCAGGCGCCGATGGCCAGCGCTGACGAACCACAGGCCGAACAGCGCCCCCAGGAGCGCGTAGACGGCGGTGGCGAGCAGGGCTGCGCGGACGAACGCTTCCATCCCCTACACGAGCTCGGCATCGGTCATGATTTCGAGCAGGGCGGGGCCGTCGTGGGCGAGGGCCTTGCGCATGGCCGCGTCCAGATCGTCGAGAGCGCGCACCTCCAGGCCGAGCCCGCCGCATAGCTCGGCGTAAGCCGCGAAGCTCGGATTGTGCAGGGACGTTTGCCACACCTCCCACTCCCCGGCGCGTTGCTCCTTGGAGATCTTGCCGAGTTCGCCGTTGTTGAGCAGGATGTGGGTGATGTTCATGCCGTACTTCACGGCCGTGGTGAACTCGGCCAGGTACTGGCCGAAGCCACCGTCGCCGGAGACGGAGATCACCTTGCGTCCGCGATGCTCATCGAAGTCCTGGGTGGCGCACCAGGCGCCGATGGCCGCTGGCAGGCTGAAGCCGATCGAGCCTAGGTAGCCGGACATGAGCACCGCCTGGCCGGCGCACTCGAAGTAGCGACCGAAAGAGTAGGTGTTGTTGCCAACGTCGACGGCGATCACCGCATCCTCGGGCGCCAGGCGGGTGAGGGCGGCGAAGATAGCCGCGGAGTTCACGCCGTGGAGGTTGTCGTCCTTGGCACGCCCCTCCTTCTCCTCCCGCCAGGCCGCCCAGCGCTGGGCCAGTTCCGGGCGCTGGTCCTGCACGCTAAGTTCGCTCGGCAGCGCCTCCAGGATGAGCTCCGTGGTGCGGGCGATCTCGCCGAGGATCGGCACCTCCACCGGGTGGAGCTTGCCGAGCTGCATCGCTTCGAAATCCACCTGAATGATGGGTTTCTTCGCTTCGATGCCCGTGTGGTTGGAGAAGGACGAGCCTAAGGCGATGATCAGGTCGCACTCGTTCATGAACCAGCTGGCGATGGGGGTTCCCGAGCGCCCGAGCACGCCCGCGGCGTTCGGGTGCGCATCGGGGATCTGCCCCTTGCCCTTGAAGGTGGTGACCACGGGCGCTTGCAGCCGCTCGGCGAGGCGCACGATCGGCGCCATGCAATCGCGCGCGCCGTAGCCGACGACGATCATCGGTCGCTCGGCGCGGCGGATCAGTTCCACCGCCTGATCGAGGGCGTCCGCCGCGGGCGCGATGGCGTGATCCCCCAGCCGTCCGGCAGGCGATCCGGCCGGGGCGTCCTCCGCGGCGGGGCGGGTTTGCACGTCGTCCGGGAAGATCAGGTGGGCCACGTCTCGCTCGACGATGGCGTTCTTACACGCGAGGGACATGAGCTCCGCGTGGTTGGAGCTGTGCAGCACGGCCTGGCTGAAGCGCGCTACGGGTGCGAAGGCGGTGGCGAGATCGATCTCCTGGAAGGCGCCGGGCCCGAACACCTGCACCTGCACCTGACCGGTGAGGGCCAGGACCGGCGCCCGGTCCACCTTGGCATCCCACAGGCCGGTCATCAGGTTGGTGGCCCCCGGACCGGCGATGGTCAAGCAGGCGGCGGGCTTGCCGGAGAGCTTGGCGTAGCCGGAGCAGGCGAAGGAGGCAGCCCCTTCGTGGCGAATCCCGATGTAGCTGAGCTCGTCGTCCACCTCCCGCCGGCGCAGGGCGTCGGAGAGGCCGAGGTTGGAATGGCCCACCATGCCGAAGACGCGCTTCACGCCCCAGTTGACCATCGTCTCGGCCATCACGTCCGTGACCGTGCGAGTGTGCGGCGGCTCGACCTCCACGCCGACGTAGATGCCGTCGTCGCGAACCTCGACGGGGAACATCTCCTGGCCGCTGTCCTCGTGGCCACCGGGCGGTTGTCCCGTGAGCGGGTGGAAGTCCCACCCGTGCCAGGGGCAGCGCAGCCAGCATTCACCACCGACGCCGCGCTCGATGGAGCCTTCGCCGAGGGGACCTCCCTGGTGGGGGCAGCGGTTGTCCATGGCGGCGTATTGGTTGTCGAAGTGCACCAGGGCCATCGAGCGGGTGCCGACGGTGACGGTCTTGACGCGACCGTTGGGCAGCTCGTCCAGGTCAGCAACGCGAGTCCAGGAAAGGGCCACGCTAGTCTCCTGCGGTGGTCGTGGAAGGTGTCGGCGCTTGCCTCGACCAAGGGCCGTGCAGCTGCACGGATAGGGAGACGCTCAGGAAGGTGCGGATCAGCACGGTAACGGCGGCCAGCGCCACAGCCACCGCGGCGAGCTCGAACCACTCGATCATCGCTCCCCATCCCCCCTTTGGGTCACGTAGCATCAGTATTCCAGTGGGGCTTGACGGTTACAACTCGCCGCCGGGTAGGCGATTCGATGGCCCCTGAAACGTCCTCCTGAAGGGCTTGAGTGCTCGAGCTAATGCTATGCGTAGGTGAGGTCAGTCGGTCGGCGGTGCGGCGAACCAGGCGGCCGTGTGGGCGTTCGCCGGGAAGAACAATTCCACCGTGAGCTCTTCGAGGGACACCTGTTGCGAGCCGGCGAAGTGGGCATGCATGGTGAGCAGTTCGAAGCGCTCGCCCCCGTCTTCGAGGCGTAGGGTGATCGCCGGCGCAGGCTCGCCGTCCCAGTCTGGGGTGTGCCACCGTTCGGGCGCATCCGGGTGATGCAGGATCATCTCCACCAGTGCGCCCAAGGCGCGATCTCGTGGGTTCACGAGCAGGGCGCGTCGGGCGCGCTGCAAGAACGCGTGCACCACCTCTTCCCAGTTAATCAGGGCCGGGCGTAGTCCCTCGTCCTGCAGGCACAGGTGAACCAGCTGAAAGTCGCCGGTGGCAGGGGACTGGGGGGCCGGCAGCTCGATGAAGTTGCCGAAGAAGCGGGTGGCCCCCGCGTTGAGTTGCACCAGGTTCCAGCGACCGTCGAGGACGATGGCGGGGTAGGGCTCCTGTTGCGCCAGCAGGGCATCGATGGCTTGGCGAAACACGGCGAGCTGGCCGCCCTGCAGGGCCTGTGTCGCGTAGTTGGCCGAGTAGCCCGCGCTGATCAGGAGCGTGTTGCGCTCGCGCAGGGGCACGTCGAGGGCGTCGGCCAGGGCCACCACCATGCCCTGGCTCGGGCGAGCGCGGCCGTTCTCGAGGAAGCTGATGTGGCGCTGGGAGATGCCGGAGGCCGCCGACAGAGCGAGCTGGCTGATCTGGCGGTGCCGGCGCCAGTCGCGCAGGAGTGCGCCGAAATCGACGGTCGGTTCTGAGCGTGCGCGGGGAGCGGCCATCAGTGTGTCCTCAGCATCGGTCGTCGCGGCGCGCGTGTGGGCGTCGCCATTACCTCATAGGTCATTGGCCTCCTTCGACGCACCCGGTAGCGTGTGGTGCCATCGAAGAACGCGACGAGGAGTGCGCCATGAAACGAGTGTATCTGCTGCTTGCGGTGGTCGGGGCGATCGTACCCTACCTCGGGTTTATCGACTTCATGAGGAGCGATGGCGTGGCCCTCGGCGGTTTCGTCGACGCGTGGTTCGCCAACGGCGCCGTGAGCGGGCTCTCCGCCGATCTCATCCTGAGTTCGATCACCTTCCTCGTCTTCATGCTCTCCCGCCGCGGCCCCAACCCGCTGCCGTTCGTGGCGATCAACCTGGCCATCGGCCTGTCCTGCGCGCTGCCGGCCTACCTGTACTTCTGTGCCGCCCGCGATGACGCAGCCGCCCTCGACAAGGCGGCCCCCGCCGTGTGAGTCTGCCCCCGTCCTTGGGAGATCCAACACACGCATATGCGCGCTAGCGAAACGTCGCCGAACACATCGTGGACACGCCGGCTACCGGTATTGATCGCCGAGGTCGCGCTCATCGTGCTTGGCGTCCTGCTCGGGTTGTGGCTCGACGAGCGCCGCGAGGATCGCGAGCTCGCCGAGTTCGTCACCCGCAGCCAGGAGGTGATGCTGGCCGAGCTGCGCGAGAACTTCTCACGCATCGAACAGAGCCGCGCCTACCATCTCTCGCTGTTGCCCGCGATCGTGGCGGCGAGAGATGCGGCGCTGCAGGATGCGGCGGGCGACGTGCCGAGCTCGGTGCCCGCCTATCGGGGCTTCGGCACGCCAACGGTGACCCGTGCCGCTTACGAGACGGCCCTGAGCGCGGCCATCTTCGCGCGTGTCGATCCGGAGGAATCCGCGGCGATCGCCTACGCCTACGAGCAGGTGGCGGCCGTCCTCGACACCATCGATCGCTACAAGGTGGGGTTGGCCGTGGGTGGGCGAGAGTTCTATTCGCTCGTGAGCGCCGCATTCGCCGATACCTTATATGCGGAAGATGCTGCGCTCAGCGCCATCGCGCCGCTCATCGAGGCGGAGGTGCCACCCTCGTGGACCACGCTGATCGACGTGCAACCCTACTAGCGGCGTCCCCTGCGCGTTGCATGAGCAACTGACGCTCGGCTCTCCCGCACGCCGACCATTCGTTATAGGCTACAGCTACGCGCTTCATTGTCGACATGCCGGAGGGCTTGCCTGCCTTTTGTGCGAGTCGGCTCGTCCCTAGGGAGGGATCTCCACCATGCTGCACCCGCGCCGCACGCCGTTGCTCATCGCCTTGGCCGCTTGGCTCAGCCTGAGCCAGGCCGCCTTCGCCACCGATCCCATCGTCTGCATCGATGAGGACGACTTCGTGCCGCCCGCCGTGGCACCGGCGCCGCAGGCGCTCACCACGGGGCTACCGCGTGCGATCTACGAGGGTGCCACGCCGGCGGATCTCGATCCGAACCGTCCCGTGCTGGTGTTCGTTCATGGCCTGAACGGCACCGGCGAAGGCTGGTTCGGCGAGACCATGTACTACGGTCGTAACGACATGTACGACACGGCCTACGCCGCCGGCTACAAGACCTTCTTCGTCGATCTCTACGACGTCGGCGCTGAGGCCGAGTCCTCGATCACCAACGGCGTGTTGCTGCGCCAGCAGATCAACGCGATTCGTAGCTACTGGGGCGTGGACGCGGTGAACATCGTCGCCCACAGCAAGGGCGGCCCCGATGCGAACTTCGCTGCGCTCTTCGGCGCCCCCATCGATAGCGTGGTCACCCTGGGCGGGGCCCACTACGGATCGCCCCTGGCCGACCTCGCACAGACCGATTGGCTCGAATGGCTGGCGGAGCTGATCGGTTTCAACGACGCGGGCACGAAGTTCATGCAAACCGCGTGCATGGATCTGGTGCGTGGCTTCCTCGACGCCAATCCCGTCAACAACCGCATGCACTACTACACGGCGGGCGGCACGGGCTGGGGACCGTTCCTGAGCGCCCTGGAGTTCGGTGGACTCTACCTCTACACCCAGTGCCCCGATGGTGAGAACGACGGCGTGGTCTGCCTCGAGCACGCGCGTCATCCCCTATCGCGGGACGCGTCTGGCAACGTCACCGGCACCCATCGACTGATCTGGGACGTGAGCAGCCCGGACTTCGAGGTGGACCACGACAAGATCCGCCGGGGCAACGGCTTCTTCGACTTCTTCTGGTTCTGGGAGCCGGACGACTGCTACGTGCCGGTGTTCGATTCCATCGAACCCTACGCGGGCCAGTTCAACGCCAACCTGCCGCAGGCGCCGGTCGCCGCCACACCGGCGCGGAGCCAGGGGCAGCGTTCGGCCGTCGCGGGCAACATCTTGCGCGGCGGTGCGCTCGGTGCGGGCGTCAGCACCGTGAGCTTCCCCTTGGAGGCGGGCGTGACGGGCTTGGATGTTCGCGTGCTCACGGCGCGGGCGGACACGCGGATCGAGTTGGTGTCGCCGAGCGGTCGCACCCACACGCTCAGTGCTGCGGCGGCGTCGAAGAGCGAGTACTTCGCGGGGAGCTACGTGAGCGGCGCCCGGGTCGAGCGTCGTGCCCTGCGTCGCAGCGCTGGGGAATGGCAGCTGCGCTTCACGGCCAGTGCGGACGACGCCTACGCCGTGCTGGTGAACGTGACGAGTCCGCTGTCCGTGGCCGTGGTCTCGCCGGCTGCACGCACGCTAGCGGCGGCCGGTGGCGTCGACCTGGCGGTGGCAAGCGACGTGCGCACTCTGCGCACGCAAGCGCGGGTGCGTAGGATCTCGACGGCGGGGCCGGCGGTGGCCGTCGGCGCCTTCTCCGCGGACAACGCGCAAGACCTGCGTGTGCCCCTCGCGGAGCCGGGCGTCTACAACCTGGCCCTGACCATCACGGGTGTCACCCAGGGCGGTGATCGCTTCGAGCGCTCACAGGTGCTGAGCTACGCCGTGCCCGGGGCGACCGGTGGCGTGCCGGAGGCCTGCAGGTAGCTAGGGGATTCCTTCACCAGCACTGGTTGCTGAAGTGAGCTACACGAAGGCCCGAGCCGACTGGCAGGGTGACAGGGACGGCTTTTGGGCCGCGGCCGCGGCGTCGCTCGTGTGGGATCGGCGCTGGGACCGGGTGCTCGATGCGGATGACGGCGCCGGTCGGTACTTTCCCGGCGGCGAGCTCAACACCTGCTACAACGCCGTGGATCGCCACGCCGATGGAGCGCACGGCGATCGGGCCGCCCTGATCTTCGAGTCGGCCATGACCGGGCGCCAGGAAACGCTCAGCTACCGTGACCTCCAACATCGGGTCGCCCACCTGGCCGGGGCCTTGGCGCGCGGCGGGGTGGGCACGGGCGACCGTGTCCTGATCTACATGCCGATGATCCCCGAGGCGGTGATCGCGATGCTCGCCTGTGCGCGCCTGGGGGCCGTGCACTCGGTCGTGTTCGGGGGCTTCGCCGCGCGCGAGGTGGCTACCCGCATCGACCACGCGCGACCGACCCTCATCCTGAGTGCGAGCTGCGGTCTCGAGCCGAACCGCGTGGTCGAGTACAAGCCGCTCCTCGACGAGGCCTTGCGCCTGTGTGAGCACGCACCGAGCCGGCACGTCGTGCTACAGCGCGATGCCTACACAGCCTCGCTGGAGTCACCTATCGATATCGATTGGCATGACTTCGTGCAGGGTGCGCCGCCAGCGCCCTGCGTGAGCCTGCCGGCGCAGGCGCCCCTCTACCTGCTCTACACCTCCGGCACCACCGGGCAACCCAAGGGCATCGTGCGCGACAACGGGGGCCACGCCGTGGCCCTGCACTGGTCCATGAAGGCGGTCTACGACATCGACGCGGGCGATGTGTTCTGGGCCGCGTCCGACATCGGCTGGGTGGTGGGCCATTCCTACATCGTGTACGCACCGCTCCTGCGCGGCGCCACCACGCTCATGTACGAGGGCAAGCCGGTGGGTACGCCCGACGCGGGCGCCTTCTGGCGCCTGGTGGCCAAGCACCGGGTGAGGGCTCTGTTCACCGCGCCCACGGCGATCCGAGCGATCCGCCGGGAGGACCCCGAGGGTACTCACGCGCGGGGCAATGACCTCTCTTCGCTGCGCGCCCTGTTTCTGGCAGGTGAGCGGTGCGATCCGCCTACCCAACGCTGGGCGGCTGAGCAACTCGGCGTGCCCGTGATCGATCACTGGTGGCAGACGGAAACCGGCTGGTCCGTGGCGGGCAACACGCTGGGCTTCGGCTTAGAGCCGGTGCCCGAGGGCTCCGCCGGCAAGCCCATGCCCGGCTGGGAGGTCGAGGTGCTGGACGAGGCAGGCCAGCAAGTAGCGCCTGGCACGATCGGCGCTATCGTCTGCCGACTGCCCTTGGGACCGGGGGCGCTCGCGGGCCTGTGGCAGGCGGAGGATCGATTCGTCGAGGCGTACCTCAGCACCTATCCCGGCTGCTACGAGACAGGCGACGCCGGCTACCTCGACGAGAACGGTTGCCTCTTCGTCATGACGCGCACGGACGACATCATCAACGTGGCCGGCCACCGCCTGTCCACGGGCGCCCTCGAGGAGGCGATCGCCCTGCACGGGGACGTGGTGGAGTGCGCCGTCACCGGGGTGCGCGATGCGGTCAAGGGACAGCTACCGTTCGGCTTCATCTGCGTGCGGGCGGGATGCGAGCGGCCCGAGCGGGAGATCGTGGAGGAGTGCGTCGCCCTGGTGCGTGCGCAGGTGGGCGCCGTGGCGGCGTTCAAGCGGGCGGTGGTGGTCGCCCGCCTGCCCAAGACCCGTTCCGGCAAGATCCTGCGCAGAACCCTTGCCCGGATCGCCGACGGCGAACCCTACGAGGTGCCCGCGACCATCGATGATCCGCAGATCCTCAACGATATCGCCGAACGCTTGAGTTAGGTCAGCGGTTGAGTAGGGCGCGGATGGCCGCCAGGGCATCCTCGCCGCGCTGCTGGCGCACCTCTTCCGGCGGCTTCTCCGTGCGCCCCTCCCACTCGAGTTCGTCGATGGGCAGCTCTTCCAGGAACCGGCTGGGCTCGGTGAGCACCGTCTCGCCGAAGCGTCGGCGGGCGCGCGTGTAGCTGATCATCAGCTCGCGCTGGGCGCGGGTGAGGCCCACGTAGGCGAGCCGTCGCTCCTCCTCGATGGTGCCGCCATCGATGGAGTTCTGGTGGGGCAGGATGCCCTCCTCCATGCCCACGAGAAACACGAAGGGAAACTCGAGGCCCTTGGCCGCGTGCAGGGTGGTCAGGGTGACCTGGTTGCCGTCTTCCTCGTCGCGGTTGTCCAGCATGTCGAGGAGGCTCATGTGGGCCAGGATCTCCGCGAGGCTCCACCCTTCGCCGTCCTCACCCATGTGCTTGTTGGCGATGCGCTCGATCGAGCCGACCAGCTCGGCCACGTTCTCCAGGCGTCGGCCCGCGCGCACGGGGTCGTCGGTGGTCTCGCGCAGCCAGTGCTCGTAGCGCACTTCGTCCACCAACTCGCGCACGGCGAGGAGGGGGTCGGCATCGGCCACGCGGGCCTTCTCGCGCAGGAGCGCGACGAACTCGCGCAGGGAGGCGGCCTGGCGCGGCCGCAGGCGCTCGTCCAGGTCCGGCAACTCGGCCGCGTTGAACAGGGACACGCGTTGGGCAGTCGCCAGCTCCGTGAGCTGCTCGATGGTGGTGGCGCCGATCTCGCGCCTGGGCACGTTGACCACGCGCAGGAAGGCGGCGTCGTCATCGGGGTTCACCAGCAGCTTCAGGTAGGCGACGACATCGCGCACTTCCGAGCGCTCGAAGAAGGACGTACCGCCCGACACCTTGTAGGGCACCTGATGATGGCGTAAGCCTTTTTCAAAGGCCCGCGCCTGGTGGTTGGAGCGGTAGAGGATGGCGTAATCGCCGTAGCGCGAGCGCATCTTCACCTGGTGGGTGACGAGCTCGGCGACCACGCGCAGGGCTTCGTCATCGCCGTCGTTGGTGGCGAGGATGCGGATGCGCTCACCGAGGCCGTGGTCGCTCCACAGGCGTTTCTCGAACAGGTGCGGGTTGTTGGCGATGAGCTGGTTGGCGGCGCCGAGGATGCGTCTGGAGGAGCGGTAGTTCTGTTCGAGCTTCACCACCTCAAGGCTCGGGAAATCCTCCGCCAGCTGCTGCAGGTTCTCCGGCCGCGCGCCGCGCCAGGCGTAGATCGACTGATCGTCATCACCCACCACCGTGAAGCGGGCGGCGTCGCCCACCAGCAGTTGCATCATCCGGTACTGGGCGAGGTTGGTGTCCTGATACTCGTCCACCAGGAGATAGCGGATGCGTTCGCGCCAGGCGGCGAGGGCGCCGGCGTCTTCCACGAACAGGCGCACGGGCAGGCCGATCAGGTCGTCGAAGTCGAAGGCGTTGTAGGCCTTGAGGCTGCGCTCGTAGTCGGCGTAGAGCTTGGCGGCGGCCACGTCGAGCCCTTCCTCAGCGCTCGAGAGTGCTTGCTCGGGGCTCACCAGATCGTTCTTCCAGGCCGAGATCCGCCACTGCATCGGCACGGCGTTTTTCTTCGGGTCACCGCCGGCGCGGCGCACGAGCTCGCGCACCACCGTCGCCGCGTCCTCCGCATCGAAGATGCTGAATCCTGAGCGGTAACCCAAGCGCGAGCATTCGCGGCGCAGGATGTTGAGCCCCAGCTTGTGGAAGGTGCTGATCCGCACCGCCCCCGCCACCTTGGGGCCCAGCAGCGCCCCGGCGCGCGCCTGCATCTCGCGCGCCGCCTTATTGGTAAAGGTGACGGCGGTGACCTGCTCGGGGGCGAGGCCGTCGTTCAGGATCAGCCACGCGATCTTGCGCGTGATGACGCGGGTTTTGCCCGACCCGGCGCCGGCGAGCACCAGCAACGGCCCCTGCGTGTGGCGCACGGCGCGTTGTTGGATCGGGTTGAGGTCGGAGAGGGGGGAAGCCATAGGGGCGGGGATTGTACAGCAGCTCGAGGGGGTTTCGAGGTGCCGCCGACGCCTTGCGCCGGGGCGGACGATGCAGTAAAGAACGGCCATGGATCGAGCGAAGTTCGCGCCGCTGAGTACGCTTGGGCAGACCCCGTCGGGGCTGGAGTTCCTGCGCCTGCAGGGAGACGAGGCCAAAACGCTGATCTACTTTCCGGGATTGATCGACGCCACCTTCTCGCCCAAGGAGTTGATCAAGCGACGACAAAAGCTGTTCGGTCCGTGGGCGGCATTGCGCACCGTGTACATCCTCAGCCGTCGGCGACCGATTCCCGAGGGCTGGGGCATGGTGCAGATGGCCGCCGACTACGCGGACGCGGCGCGCTGGATCATCGAGCAGGAACATATCGTTGATGAACGCATCGATATCGCAGGCGCTTCCTTCGGTGGCTGCCTCGCCATGCAGTTCGCTCTCGATCACCCGCAGTTGCTGCGCCGGCTGGTGTTGCAACAGTGCGCGGCGCGGGGGGATCCGGCCAAGCAGGACGAGGCTCGTGGGTGGACGGCCCAGCTGGAGCGCGGCGAGTACCTGGCCTTCGCTCGCGCCGTGGTCCATCAGAGCTACCCTCAGCGCGCCCGTTGGCTGAACGATTGTCTCGCCCTCACCACCTGGCCCGCCGTTCGCGTGCATCTGCATAGACGCTGCGCGGACCTCGCGCGATCCCTGCGAGCGATCGACGGCTACGACGCGATGGAGCGACTGCGCACGGTGCGTACCCCCACGCTGGTGATGGCGGGCGCCCTCGATGAGATGGTGCCCCTGGCGTTGGTGCGCGAGACCACCGAGCAGCTGCCCCACGCGCAGCTGCACGTGTTCGAGGGCGCGGGACACAGCGTGCAGGTGGAACAGACCCAGGCCTACGCCCGCGTGCTGGCGGAATTCCTCGATGGCCCCGCGCCGGTTGGTAACGATCTGCGCAGCACGCGAGTGGCCTGAGTCGCGAAGCGGGGGACTGCTGGCTCGACAAGGGCTCCAGGGCGCGTACCATGCCGCGTCATGAGCGCCGCCCACCCCTCCACCTCCGCGCCGGCCGATGCCGCTGCCCAAGCCGCCTCCGGTCGCGAAGGGCTTGCCGCGGCCCTCGGGGCGTACCTCCTGTGGGGCGTGCTGCCGGTCTATTTCAAGCTCGTGGCGTCGGTCGACGCGCTCGAGATCCTCGCCCATCGCATCGTCTGGGCCGTGCCCTTCGGTGTGTTGATCATCGCTCTGCGGGGGCAACGGCGAGATGTGTGGGATGCCGTGCGCAACCCGCGCACCCTGGCCCTGCTGGCCACCTCGGCGGCGTTCATCGCGATCAACTGGCTGGTGTACATCCGCGCCGTGCTGAGCGACAACATTTTCGAGGCCAGCCTCGGCTACTACATCAATCCGCTGGTGTCGGTGGTGGCGGGCGTGGCGTTGTTCGGGGAGCGGTTGAATCGCACGCAGCTGATCTCCGTCGGCCTCGCCGCCGTCGGCGTGATGGTGCTCGCCACGGTCGGCCATGGCTTTCCCATCATTTCCATCACCCTAGCGCTCTCGTTCACCGTCTACGGGGTCATCCGTAAGGCCGTGCCGGTGGGGGCGATGCCGGGGTTGTTCGTCGAGACCTTGGTGCTGCTGCCCGTCGCGGGCTTCTATCTAGCGAGCCTGATCGGCGCGGGCACGTCTACGTTCGGCCCTGAGGCACCGGGAATGGCCGTATTGCTGTTGCTGGCGGGGCCTGTCACCGTGTTGCCCTTGTTGCTGTTCGCCCTGGCGGCGCGCCGCCTGCCCTTGGCCACGCTAGGCTTCGTGCAGTTCCTGGCGCCCACCCTGCAGTTCCTGATGGGATTGCTCTTCGGTGAGACCTTGACCCTACCGTTCGCGATCTGCTTCGCGTGCATCTGGTCCGCCGTGTGCCTGTTCGCCTTCGACGCGTGGCGCCGCCGACCGCAAACGCCGCCGACCTGACCGAAATCCAAGCTAGGGAGTGGAGATGAGCAATGCCATGCGTCACCTGCTGCAGTGGGCCTTACTGCCAGCACTCCTACTGACGGGTGCGGTCGCCGTGGCCGGCGACGGCGCCCAGGGTAGGGTGGTGAATGGGCCGCGCGACGTCCTCGCGTACCGCGCCCGGCCCGAGGTCGAGAACCGCCATCTGGCGGAGCGTCTGACCACGCTGTTGCCGCAGCTGATGGCGGAGACCGAGCTCGACATGTGGTTGGTGCTCGCACGGGAGTATGCGGAGGATCCGATCTACTTCTCGCTGGTGCCCCAGCCCACCTTCGCCGCCCGCCGCATCACCATGCTCGTGTTCCATCGCACGGACGAAGGCGTGGAGCGCCTCACGGTGAATCGCTATCCCTTGGGCGACCCCTACGAGTCCGCCTGGGAGGGCGGTGATCTCGATGATCAATGGCAAGCGCTGGGGGACCTGATCGTGGCGCGCGATCCGGCGCGGATCGGGATCGACGTCTCGCGCGATTGGCCCGTCGCCGACGGCCTGACTCACGCCTTGCACGAGCGTTTGGTGGCGGTGCTGCCGCCCGAGTACGTGGCGCGGCTGACCTCCGCCGAGGATCTCGTGGTGCGCTGGGCTGAGACCCGCACGGCCTCGGAGATGGAGACCTACGCCCACATCGTGAGCCTCGCCCGCATGGTCATCGGCGAGGCCTTCTCGCCGCAGGTGATCACCCCGGGGGCGACCACCACGGCCGACGTCGCGTGGTACATCCGCCAGCGCTTCGAAGATCTCAACCTCGCGCCCTGGTTCATGCCCTACGTCAACCTGCAGCGCGCCGGCCAGACCTGCGAGGCCGACTCGCCCTTCTGCGGCAGCGGCGGTGTGATCGAGGCGGGGGATGTGCTGCACACGGACGTGGGCGTGTGCTACCTGAAGCTATGCACGGACACGCAGGAGATGGCCTACGTGCCGCGCCTGGGCGAGGAGGGCGTGCCGCCGGCCCTCGTCAGCGCCCTGGCCACGGGTAACCGCTGGCAGGACATGCTAACGGATGCGTTCGTCAGTGGGCGGACGGGCAACGAGATCCTGGCCCAGACCCGCGTCGCCTGCGCCCAGGCCGACATGATCTGCAGCACCTACACCCATCCGATCGGCTTCTTCGGCCATGCGCCGGGCCCGACGATCGGCATGTGGGACGACCAGGACGGCACCCCGATTCGCGGTGATTGGCCCCTGCACGAGAACACCTGCTACGCGATCGAAGGCAACATCAAGAGCCCGGTGGGCGCCTGGGGCGAGCAGTACGTGCAGATCAAGTTGGAGCAGAACGCGTGCTTCGACGGCGAGCGAGTGATCTACCTGGCGGGTCGACAGACCCAATGGCACGTGGTGCGCTGAGCGAGCGGCGCCGGGGCGCGACGCGGACCCGTGCCACGCCCGCGCAGCGGCCTCGCCTCTCAGCGCTTCAAATTGCGGTAAGCAAACAGTAGTAACATCGCGCCGCCGGTGGCGATGGCGATGCTCATGAGGTCGAAGCCCCCCACGCCACCGATGCCGAGCAAGGTGCCGAGGTAACCGCCGACGAAGGCGCCGGCGATGCCGATGCCGATGGTGACGAGGATGCCGCCGGGATCCTTCCCCGGCATCAAGAACTTGGCCAGTGCGCCGACGATCAACCCCAGCAGGGCCCAGGAAAGCATACCCATGGTGTTCCTCCTTGATTAACCCATGCCGCCCGAGTGAGCGGCCGTCCCCGATGACCATGCTAGCCCGCCTCGCCAGCGCGTGCGGCGCCTTGTCACTGTTGTTGATGGTTGGATCGAGCGCCCACGCGACGGCGCTCACCTGCCGCACACCCATGGGACCCATCGCCAGCCTGGTGGCCGTGGCGGGCCCGAGCACGCTGGACCCGAGCGATCCCGGCATCAGCACTTGCCTCGCCATCGCGAGCCACGCCTCCACCCAGACCAGCGAGTTCGACGCCTACCTGTTCGATGGCGAGAGTACCCAGCTGCAGCTGGCCGGCCTGTGGGCCCTCGGCGAGCATTGGCGGGTGGGGGCCCAGGTGCCCTGGATCAGCTGGGGCGGCGGTGTGCTCGACGGCGTCATCGACACCTGGCACAGCGCCTTCGGCTTGCCCGATGGGATACGCGACGACGTGCCCCGCGGTCAGCTCAACCTCGAGTACGCCCGCCAGGGCATCGCGGTGGGCCGCCTCGTCGAGGACACCTCAAGTGTAGGCGATGTCGGCCTGATGCTGGCGCGGCGCCTCGGTGCGCGGGACGACGGGCAGGGGGAGACCTGGTTGAGCCTTCGGGCCGAGCTGCCCACGGGCGATGCCGAGCGCCTGACCGGCAGCGACGGCCTGGATCTCTCGCTCACCGCCCACTGGCATCGGGAGGGCGCCTTCGCGGTCGATCGCCTGCGCCTGCAGGCCCACGCGGGCATCGCGCGCCTTGGCGACGGCCAGGTGTTGGGCGCCGACCTTCTGTCCTGGACGGGCTTCGGTGGCGGCGCCATAGACTATCGGGTCGGTCCTCGGGTTAGCCTGGGGGCAGGCCTGGATTTGCGCAGCGCCGTGGTGGAGGCTGACGTGCCGGACCTGGACGGCCTGGCCGGCGTGCTGCACGTCGGCGTCGCCCTCACGCTGGCCCCGCGCCACACCGTGCGCTTCGGTTTCAGCGAGGACGTGTTGGTATCGAGCCACCCGGATGTCATTTTCCGGCTGCAATGGACCCGCCAGGGCGCCACCTCGCGATGAAGGATAATGAGCGAATGGGAGCGCGCGCTTACGTGCTGGGAGCGGGGGTCGACCGCCTGACCCTGCAGCAGACGATCGATGAGATAGAACGGTGGATCGCCGAGCGCGATAGCCACAAGGGCGCCCGCTACGTGGTCGCCACCGGCTTCCACGGTATCTGGGAAGG
The DNA here is from genome assembly GCA_039815145.1 of Pseudomonadota bacterium. Classification (NCBI taxonomy): domain Bacteria; kingdom Pseudomonadati; phylum Pseudomonadota; species Pseudomonadota bacterium. The sequence continues at coordinate 13,514 of JBCBZW010000033.1, read as the reverse complement.
CCATCGCGATGCGAGCTTCCGCCGTGTGATCAATAGCGCCGACATCTCCTGTGCTGATGGCATCGCGCCGGTGATCGCCTCGCGCCTGCGGGGGGAGCCCATCCCCGAGCGCGTACCCGGGCCGGATGTGCTGCGCGCGTTTCTCGCCCGTGCCGACGAGCGGGGCTACCGAAGCTATTTCTTCGGTGACACGCAGGAGACCCTCGATGCCCTCGAGGACAACCTGCAGCGCCTCTACCCCGGCCACGTCATCGCCGGCACCTGTTCGCCGCCGTTCCGTCCCCTCGCGCCGGAGGAGACCCAGGCGATGATCGATGCGATCAACGCGAGCGGGGCCGACGTGCTGTGGGTGGGCTTGGGCTGTCCTAAGCAGGAGCGCTGGATCGCCGAGCACCGCCACCGCCTGCAGGTGCCGGTGGCCATGGGCGTGGGGGCGGCCTTCGGGTTCGCCAGCGGTCGCGTGTCGCGGGCACCGGCCTGGGTTGGCCGCTTCGGCCTGGAATGGGCCTGGCGCCTGGCCGCGGAGCCGCGCAAGCTCTGGCGGCGCACCCTGGTCCAGGGGCCGCAGTTTGTCTTTCACCTGGCGTTGGAGCTGATGGGACTGCGACGCTACCCTCGCGGAGACGATGATCAGACCAAGGGGGCATCGCACTGAATCAGGCGACGAAGACGGCGTGAGCACGAGCACAGTGCGTGCCTCGTGGTCGATGCCAAGGCCTAGGACCAGCCCGGGGCCCGCTACGGCCCTTCGTCATGTGCTCTCGGGAGGAGCTGTCGCAGGCCGTCGAGAATTTTCGCAACGGCACTCACCGCCTGAACGATCTGCAATAGACTGATTTGAATGGGGAAATCTGACGGTCAGGAAACCGTCAGGGGATGATCACGCCGCGGTCAAGTGTGCCCAGCGGCTGACGTGGAGACTGGCCTCACGAAGCGACGAGCTTCGCTGAATCAACCGTCAAACACGTTAGTCGATAGGAGTACACATCATGCGTGCCAACAAGCTCATCTCTCTTACTGCCGCCGCCTTCGCCTCGTCCGTTGCCCTGTTCGTGCCCTTCATGGCCGATGCCGCCGTGCCCGTGCCCACCCAGACGCCGCAGGCCCTCACCATGTGGTGGGTGATCTTCAACAGCCCCGACGCTTGCACCTTCAATCCCGGTGGCCTCGAGCAGTGCGGCAGCGTGGATGTGTTCGGTCAGGCGTACCTGGACTCGGTCGCCAACGGCAGCCCCGATCCGGCCCTGATCAGTCCCAACCTGGAGGCAGGCCTCGCCGTCATCCACGGCACCGGCGCGGTGACCAGCCCGCGCGGCAACGTGCGCCTGGTGGCAAGCCTCTACAAGAGCGAGGCCGGCGTGGCCCTCGACCTGGCAGGCCCGAGCCTGATCGATCCGATGGGCCTGCGCCGAGCCCTGGACAACCCGGAGGCGGAGGTGCACCTGATCGTGCGCACCCACGGTGATGTCCAGCGCGGTGACGCCTTCGCCCAGGTGGCCAACTTCCTCGATCCCTACTGCTCCGATCCCAACCTCGGCTATTTCGCTGGCGACAACCTGTGTGCCGACGTGCAGTTCGCCGTGTTCGGGGCGGGCGAGTCAGGTGAGGACGCGGTCTACAGCTTCGCCGATCCCGCCAGCCCGCTGGCCGGTGCCCGCGCCGTGCTGACGCGCAACGGCGACGCGATCCAGGCCGTCATCGAGACCCGCGTCGGCGAGTAGTCGTCTGGTTAAGGCGATAGCACGCGGGCGGGTGCCCGCTCAGGGGCGGGCGCGTCGAGGGGAAGACGCGCCCGCCCTTTTCGCGCCAGGGGGGCAGGGGAAAGGGGAGTGGTGGTTAGCGGCTCGTCACCAACTCTTGGAAGTCGCCGAGGCCGCAGGATCCACGCACGATGCCAAGCTGGTCCGTCACCGTGATTACCTGGCCTTTGCACAGGCGACCGACGTTGGCGCCGTTGGCATCGAAGCGCCGTTCTTTACGTAGACCGTTGCATACGCCGCTGAGTTCATTCAGGTAGCGAGCGCCACCGCGCATTTCGAACACGAGCTTATCGTCGCTCGGGTACTGCACATCTCGGATCGTGCGCAAGGTGAGGCACTGCAGCTCATCGCCGGTGGTGTCGAAGGTGGCGCTGGAGACCACCTCTTCGTCCACGGCTTCGCTGGCGCTGGTGGTCGTCGAGACACCGAGCGCGGCGGCCAGGGTCACTAGGGCTGCAAAAGTGGTTGATGTCCGCATCATTCGATTTCCTCTCATCTTGAAGCGACGTCTGATCGACCGAAGGCTTGCCACACGTTGCTCGAGGGTTAACTAGGTTGACCATCGCAACGGTGAAAAGATCCATCCACCTGACCACACCCCGTCACCTGCACACCTTAAGTGTCTGATTCGGCGTCAACTGTCGCGCTTCGTGCGGGGCTGTCGACAGGGTGGCCAGCGGCTCTTGCCAGTAGGTAGCCCCGAGGGGGCAGAATGGTTCAATGGAAATCCTGAAGGACGGCCCGCAGGGGGCGCAGCTGACGGTGATTCTGGCGCACGGAGCCGGGGCACCTATGGACAGTCCATTCATGAATGGTGTGGCGGAGGATCTCGGTGCCAGGGGCTATCGGTGCCTTCGCTTCGAGTTTCCGTACATGGCGGCGCGTCGCGAGGACGGCCGCCGCCGACCGCCTAGTTCCCAGAAGAAGCTGCTGGACACGTGGCGAGAGGCGGTCGATCTGGCGAGTGCGCCCGCGCAACAGCTGATCATCGGTGGCAAGTCCATGGGCGGGCGCATGGCAAGTCTGCTAGCCGACGAACTCGAGGTGGCGGGGCTCGTGTGCCTAGGCTACCCGTTCCATCCCGCGGGGAAACCCGAGCGCTTGCGCACCGCGCACCTCGAGGCGCTGCGTACACCCACCTTGATCGTCCAAGGCGAGCGTGATGCCCTCGGCAACCGGGCTGAGGTGGAGAGTTACTCGCTGTCGCCCGCGATCCGGGTGCATTGGTGCCCGGACGGCAACCACGACCTCAAGCCGCGCAAGGCCAGCGGCACCACCCACGAGGCCAACCTTACCGAGGCGCTCGAAGCGATCGACACTTTCCTGCGCCAGCTGACCTGAGCGGACAGCCACCCCGCCTGCCGGTGCAACGCCCCATGCTGGCAACGGCGCATCTCGCTATGATGCGCCCCCAGACAACACGCCGCTGCCACGCCAATAATCACGGAGAAAGATGCAGTGACTACTACTCGACGCTCCCCCCTCGCAGCTCTTTTCGGCATCCTCGCCATTGCGATGCTGCCGCTCGCCCACGCGGCGCGCCCGGTTCAACCGCCCTTAGCCGAGTTCACCGGCAACCCCTACAACCAGGTGATGGCCGGCAAGGTGGCGGAGAAAATAGCCCCGAACAAGGTGCGCTTCGAGCGCCAGGTGGCCTACGCCGGGGACGTCGAGGAGAGTGTGGTGCTGCGCATGGAGGACGAGCAGACCTTTGCCGACGTGCAGGAAGGGCAGTCCTACATCGTCGCCTTCTCCTACTTCACCAGCGACCCCCAGTTTCGAGAATCGAAGTTTGAGGATCCCGAGGGGCCGCGAATGATCACCGTGCGCGGACTCGGCGATCCTGCGCTCTTCGAGGACACACCCGACACGCGTTTTCTGTTCGAGTCAGCTACCCGTGAGGTGCCTCCCGATCGCCGCGACGTTCTGGAAGCGCTCACCCGCCAGATGGCGCGCGCCGATGCGCGCACGCGCGCACTGGTAGTCGTGGAACTCTTGCTGCGCCCGGATCTGCACGCGAGCATGCGTCCCCGCCAAGGCGAGCGAGTGGCGAAGGTGGTGAGCGACCCTGAGGTTACGCAAGAGCTGCGTGCCTTCCTTCTGGAGGCTGCTGTGGCGTTCCCGGATCGCTCTCAGCGGTGGTTGCGTGACGCCTGCCGCCAGGTGATCGCCGAGCTCGAGCCTCAATTCGCATTGGAAACGCACGGGCCCCAACTGGCGACAGCAGCATTGGAGGCCATCGCAGACCACGGGACGGCCGAGGATGTGCAATCCCTGGTGCCGTTTCTCGGGTCGAACGCACCGAAGGTGGTGCGCACGGCGATCGAGTCGATCGAAGTGCTGCTGCTGCGCGAGGGGCGCGCCTCACCCAGCCGTTAGGCTTACCACACGCTAAGGCGAGCCATGAAAAAAGGGCCCCGGTGTCGCCACCGGGGCCCTTCTTTTTGGCTACGTTCGGCCCGAAGGCCTACGCGTTACTGGCCTTGGCTCAGCAGAGCGGGCTTGCCGTTACGTGCGCCGAACGGGCAGGTCTGGCCCGGGAACACGGTGTAGGGCGAGCCGTCCTGGAACTGAATGCCCTGGGTCAGGTTGAACAGGTTGAAACCACCCGTCAGACCGCCGCGGAACACGAAGGACCAGTCCTCTGCAGCACCCGGACCGAACGGGCAGGACTCGCCCGTGCAGATGAAGGCCTCAGCTGCCTGGGTCAGCGAGCGCTGCTCGCCTTCCGCCAGCGTGACGCCGTCACAGGTGTAATCCCACTGGCCAACGCCGTTCACGACGCTGATGGAATCGCAGAAGTTGTCGAAGGTGATGCAGTACTGACGATCGTCACCGCCGCCACCGTCGCCACAGCTGTCGAAGGAGAACGAGCAAGCGCGCGTATCCCACTCGAAGCTACCGGTCTGCACCACGTACTCCTGGAAGGTCCAGAAGGTGCAGCCATCAGCCGGGTCGATGGTGGTGCTGGAGTAGTCACCCCAACGGCCGCCGCCGCCGGTCTGCGCGCCCGAGCCGGGCTCACAGATCACTTCGTCACGCAGGGTGCCCGCGGGGTCGCCAGCCTCGCGGCCAGTGTAGGCGACGTCCGGGAAGGTGCCGTTGCCGGCCACGGTGTAGCCCATGCCGAGGTTGCCGTCGTCATCGAGCGTCACCGACCCCATCCAGCGCTCGCGACCGTCGTTCGGCGCGAAGGTGCCGGTGTCGCTGATGCTGATGTTGTTGTAGTCGTTGATGTCGAGGATCGCCCAGCGGATGCCGGCACGGTCACCGCCCACGTCCACGGTGTGGCCGAGGGTCAGCGTGTGGCCGCTGCTGTCGAGGTTACGGGCGTTAGCCGCGTTGTAGGTGAAGAACGCCAACGTGTCGACGGCGTCGCCACCGGGCAGGGGCACGTCACCGACATTGTCGTCGAAGTTCGCGGTCGTCACGGACGGCAGCTCGCTGAGCGTACCGGTCTCGTTGGCGAAGTCAGCGCAGAACTCGAAGAAGCGGTAGCGGGTCGGCGCTTCGGCCACGGCGAACAGCGGGCAGGCACCGGCCGGTGCTGCGTCGTTGTCCATGTGACCCGGCATCAGACCGTCGTAGGTGCTGAAGCCACCCGGCACGCGAGCTTCGCGGACGAACCCTGCGTTGGGATCGCCAGCCAGCATGGCGTCACGATCGAACAGGACCGCGTCGATGCCCAGGGCGCCGAAGAACGGCAGGCTGAACTGACGGCCGGTGTAGGTGTAGGCGCTCTGCGAGCCGTCTGCCGTACGCCAGATGCCCGACTTCGGATAGTCGTTGAACTCGCCCGGCGAGACTTCGAACTCGTAACGGGTGTAGGGACCCAGCGGATCCTCGCCGTCGGAGATGGCGAAGCACTGAATGCTTTCGTTGGGCGAGAACTGGTTGAAGACCCAGCGGTTGACCTCTTCGTCGTAAAGCACAACGGGGTCACCGTTGTTGTTAGCTTCACAGGGGCCGCCGAAGCCTGCCCAGAAGGTGTTGCCAGGCATGGCGGGACTGACGGGGTTACCCATCTTGTCGTAGGCCTGCCAAGTGAGGTTGATGTAGCTCACGACGTTCTCGAGGCCCGTGTCGCCGTTGGTGTCAGGCGGCTGGACGCGGAAGCCGAGCACTTCGGAGTTGTCGTCACTTTGAACCGTGATGAAGTCGACGCCTGGAGTCGGCGAGGCGACGCCACCGTTCACGCCGCCCTCAGCCAGCGGATCACGCTCGAGGTCCGTGGGTGCACGGCGCTCGAGAGGCGTGTTCAGACGGTTGGGGATGGCTTCGTTGCCAGCGCGACGAGCTTCTGCTGGCAGCAGCTCCATCAGTTCAGGAGCGGTCAGGTTGGTGCGGTCGAATCGTTTGGCGGATCCATATTCGGCAGCTTGCGTAGCGCCTGCAGAAAGCAGGCCCACGGCAAGCGCGGTGCCGATTGCGTTGCGTAGTTTAATTGTCATTGAGTGTGTTCCCCTTCTGTCCCTGGGGGACGGAACTTTAGTAGTTGGCATCTTCGCCCATGCCGATAGCACATCGGGCTCCGCCACTATACGCCGATGCGCACGTAGGGAACATATCGCTCAATTTTTGTGCGATTGGGCTCACGGGATAACGCTAGTGCAGCAATTCGGTAGCCGTCGTCGGCGCTGTCTGTGCAGGTATGGAAGCGCGTCGATCAAGAGGTCGTGGCGTCGGTGACGTGCACCTGGTTGCGTTGCAGCGATACACGCTCAGGCACACACCACAATCGGTACCAATGACCTTGCAGCGGCAAGGTGCAGTCGCCGAATGCCCTGCAGTGCATCTGCTCTGAGCAGGTGCAGCATGAGCTGCCTCGCTCGGTGGCTGAGGCGAGTCCATCACTCCGGTACGGCCACCACCTGGATCTCGCGTGCCACCGGCACAGGCGCTTCCCCGTGGTGGGTAAGCAGCACCAGCCGATCTCGGGCGGCGTCGCTGATGTAGGTTGCCAGCCACTGCACTGCATCACGATCGAGGTGAGCGAAGGTCTCGTCCAACAGCAGAATCGACGGATCCCCGGCCAGGGCGCAGATCAGCTCGGCCTTGCGCCGTTGCCCGGCACTGCCATGCCCCAAGGGCAGGTGCGGCGGGAGCGCCAGGGCGTCGCAGAGCGCGCTGCCATCCCAGGCCGGTGCCCCGCGCAGCGAGCAGGTGAATTGCCACGCCTCGCGCACGGTCAGGAACGGTGGCAGCTCCGGCGTGGACGGGACCAGGGCGATACGGCGTCTCGCGGACGGCACCCGGTGCACGTCGACCCCCTCCACCAGCACCTGTCCCGACGCTGGCAGCAGTTCACCGCACATGGCGCGCAGGGCGGTCGTCTTGCCGCTGCCGTTGGGGCCGACCAGGTGGATCACGCCATGCTCCGCATCGAACTTAAGGGGCCCCATCGTGAAGGCCTTGCCGAAGCGCACGGTGAGTTGTTTGACCTGAAGGCGTGGCGTGCTCATTCGGTACGTGCGCGCAGGCGCCCCTGCGCCCCATCCTCGGCGATGCGTGCGAGCCCCCGCTGGGACTGCTGCCAGGCCAGCGCCGCCGCCACCAGCGCGCCGGCGCCGTAAGCCGCAGGCGCTAGAACGCAGGCCACGATCGTGTGCGCGAGCCACGTCCACAAGCTCCAACCGTGGGCAATGCCGGCGCGCGGGCCGGCGTTGGTGAACAGGGCGACCAGGACGAGCATCTGGGTGAATGTCAGTGTTAGCAAAAGTACTATCCATGTTGATCCCATGGCGTAGCCCGCCAGCAGTATCGCCACGCTACTCGGGCCCGCTGCGAGTCCGGCGAGGGCCAGCAGACCTGCCGCGCGCTGGGCGCGGGAGACGGGCCAGTGACGCCGGTACACGTCGGGCCCGAGATGTTGCTGCAGCGTCACCAGCACGTCGTAGAGCGGCAGCAACGCCAACATCTGGAGCACGCAGGCCGCCCGGAACAGGTCTCGCCCGGCGAAGCCACCGTTGATCCGCAACGCGAGCAGGAAGGCACCGGCGAGCACGGCGAAGAGGGCGAGTTGACGCAGCTGCCCGGGCGCGCAGCGCACGATGCAAAGAAGGTCGCGACGGGCGATGGCCATCCAGGGCGTGGCGCTGCGCAGGAGATTCCGCTCCTGGCCTGCGCGCGCGCCGGCGCCCGCGCGTCGCCCGCGCAGCCCCGTGCAGGCCAGAGGCAGTAGCGCGAGCGAGGCGAGGGCGAGGACCCCGTGCCCTGGCATCGACGTCAGCGCACCGTAGGTCACGAGGCCGGTGACCATGAAGGCGAGCACCGCGGTAAGCACGGTGTCGAGCCGAGGTGCAGAGAGGGCGATCATCATCGCGGCGGCGCTTGCCGACAGGGCGAGCAGCGTCGGGACCGAGTCCAGCGGCATCAGCCACCACACCGCGACGATCGGGAGCAGTGCCGGTGCCAGCGAGGGCAGCAGGAATCGCACCCAGCGCCAGCGACCGATCGGCTGGCGCACAAGATACGCGGCACTCGCCGCCTGCCAGGCAGGCGCGAGGGCCACCGCGACGGTGAGCACCCAGATGCCGATCAGGGTGCTGATCTGCAGCGTCGAGGCCACGGCAGTTTGCGCCCTGAGCTCGGCGCGCAGGATCGTCCAGTCGATCATGGGGTCGGCCAGGCCCACCCCCAGCAGGAGCGCGGCAAAGGCGGGCAGCAGGCGCCGCTGGAGAGGCAACCCCAGCAGGCGCAGGAGTACTCGATCGACATGGGTCATCGCCGATCACCTTACCGCGTAGCGCACCGCCGGGCGGTGTCGGCGCGTCCAATCAGTCCGGTGCGGCATCAGGATTGGCGAGCTGCACGGACGAGGGGTCGGGAAGCTTTGTCGCACCGATCGCCCTAGCGCTGGCAAGCGCGCACAAGATCAGCAACAGTGCTCGCAGCTCATCGAGCGCCGCGCATCGCCACGGGCTCCCGTGGCCGGCGAGGCGCAAGGGGTATTCACGAACGACGCCGCATGAGACGGGCGTCATCCTATGGGAGGAGATATGGAGAGGCGGGACTTCCTGAAGGTGTCCAGCGCGGGCATGGCAGCCATCATGTTGCCGGTGCGCGGTCGGGCCGTAGAGGCGGAGGAGTTGACCTCGAACAACGAGATCGTCGGCGCCGCCGTCCTCGCCGAAGCTGCCCTCACGGCCGCCAAGAAGGGCGGCGCCACCTACGCCGACGCCCGCATCGGGCGCTACCGGCAGCAGTTCGTGGTGACCCGCGAACGCCAGGTGGACAACATCGTGAATACGGAGTCCGTCGGCGTGGGCATCCGCGTGATCGCCAACGGCACCTGGGGCTTCGCGGCCACCAACCAGCTGAGCCCCGGCGCCGTTGCTGACGCGGCGAAGCGCGCCGTGGCCATCGCCAAGGCCAATTCCAAGTACCAGACCGAGCCCGTACAGCTCGCACCGGTCAAGGGTGCCGGCGAGGTGAAGTGGCGCACGCCGATCGTGAAGAACGCCATGGAAGTGCCGATCAAGGAGAAGGTCGACATGCTCATGGAGGTGAACGACGCCGCCTTGAGCAACGGCGCGAGCTTCATCAACTCCATCGTGTTCCTGGTCAACGAGCGCAAGTACTTCGCCTCTACGGATGGCTCCTTCGTCGACCAGGACGTGCATCGCCTGTGGACGCCCTTCTTCGCCACCGGCGTCGATCGCGAGTCGGGCAAGTTCCGCACGCGCAACAGCCTCTCCACCCCCGTGGGCATGGGCTGGGAGTACCTCGACGGGCGCGAAGAGGATAAGACGCGTGTCGTCACCACCACCTACAACCGCTCCTACGACATGATCGAGGATGCGAGCAACGCGGCCAAGGAAGTGCAGGCCAAGCTCAAGGCGCCGTCCGTGAAGCCCGGCAAGTACGATCTCGTGCTCGATCCCACGCACATGTGGCTGACCATCCACGAGTCGGTCGGCCACCCGCTGGAGCTCGACCGCGTGCTCGGCTACGAAGCCAACTACGCCGGCACGAGCTTCGCGACCCTCGATAAGTGGGAGACCAAGAAGTTCAACTACGGCTCGAAGCTGGTGAACCTCGTGGCGGACAAGACGCAAGCAGGCTCCCTCGGTGCCGTCGCCTACGATGACGAGGGCGTGAAGACGCGCGGTTGGGATCTGGTGCGAGACGGGGTACTGGTGAACTACCAGGCGATTCGCGATCAGGCCCACATCATCGGCGAGAAGAGCTCCCACGGCTGCTGCTACGCCGACAGCTGGTCCTCCGTGCAGTTCCAGCGCATGCCCAACGTCTCCCTCGAGCCGGGCAAGCAAGAGTACAGCGTCAATGACATGATCAAGGACGTGGAGCGCGGCATCTACATCGTTGGCAACGGGTCGTACTCCATCGACCAGCAGCGTTATAACTTTCAGTTCGGCGGCCAGCTCTTCTACGAGATCAAGGACGGCGAGATCGCCGGCCAGGTGGAGGACGTGGCCTACCAGTCGAACACGCAGGAGTTCTGGAATTCGTGCTCAGCCCTGTGCGACGAGTCGGACTATCGCCTCGGCGGCTCCTTCTTCGACGGTAAGGGGCAACCCTCGCAGGTGAGCGCCGTGTCCCACGGCAGCTCCACGGCCCGCTTCGACGGCGTCAACGTGATCAACACCGCGCGCAAGCTGGGCTAACGCGCCCCGTCGCAACAGATTCGAGAGGACGACAAGGACATGGCAATCATTAGCGAAGGCGAAGCGCGGGCGATCCTGGAACGGGTGATGAAGCTCTCCCAGGCGGAGGAATGCGAAGCCAATCTCTCCGGCGGCGTCGCCGGTAACATCCGCTACGCGCTGAACAAGGTCACCACCTCGGGCATCGTCGACGACGTGCAGCTGGTGGTGCAGTCGAGCTACGGCAAGAAGCTCGGCAGCGCCACCATCAACGAGTTTGACGATGCATCCCTGGAGAAGGCCGTGCGCCGCTCCGAGGAGCTCGCTCGCCTGGCGCCGGAGAATCCGGAATGGGTGAGCGTGGAGGGGCCGAGCAAGTTCGAAAAGAGCGATGCGTTCGTGGAGCGCACGGCCAACATCCAACCGGCGTTACGCGCTGAGGCGGCCGCCAGCAGCATTAACCCGGCGGTCAAGCAGAAGGCGACGGCCGCGGGCTTTCTGAACGACACCGCGTTCTTCCAGGCGATGATGAACCACAAGGGGTTGTTCGCCTATCACAGCGCCACCAACGCCAACTTCACCGTCACCATGCGCACCGACGATGGTCAAGGGTCCGGCTGGGCGACACGCGATGCCAACGACATCGCCAAGCTCGACGCCGCTGGCGCGTCGGAGGTGGCCCTGGACAAGGCCGTGCGTTCCCGCGGCGCCAAGGCCCTGGAGCCCGGTAAGTACACGGTGATCCTCGAGCCCGCGGCCAGCGTGGGCCTCATCGGCAACATGATCGGCGCCTTCGATGCGCGCCTCGCCGACGAGGGGCGCAGCTTCCTCTCCGCGGGCGAGGGCAAGACCAAGATCGGTCAGAAGCTCTTCGACGAGCGCGTGAACCTCTATTCCGATCCGAGCTACGCGGGCGCCCCAGGGGGCACCTGGTCCGGCGACGGCCGCCCCGTCGAGCCGGTGCAGTGGATCGAGAACGGCGTGGTGAAGAACGTCGTCTGCTCGCGCTACTGGGCCCGGGAGCACGACTACCCATCGATCCCCAACCCCACCAACGGCATCATGACCGGCGGCGATAAGTCCCTCGCGGAGATGATCGAGGACACGGAGCGCGGCGTGCTGGTCACCCGTACCTGGTATATCCGTTCGGTGGATCCCCAGTCCCAGCTGTACACGGGCCTCACCCGCGACGGTACCTTCTACATCGAGAACGGCAAGATCCGCTATCCCGTGAAGAACTTCCGCTTCAACGAGAGCCCCGTGATCATGCTCAACAACCTCGAAGAGCTGGGACGGCCGGAGCGCGTGACCATCGGCGGCGGCAACATCTTCGGCGGCTTCGGCATCAGCACCACGCCGGTGATGATGCCGCCGATGAAGATCCGCGAGTTCACTTTCTCCTCCCTCTCGGACGCCGTATGAGGCAGGCGGCGCGGGGGCAGGATTGCGCGTCCCCGCGCCGCGTCGATCGCGTGACTCGGCGGCAGCTCCTCGAAGCACTCTGCGGGCTCGGCGCCGTCGCCGTTCCCGGCACCCACGTCGTGGCCGCCAACGCCTACGACTTCTCCCTCACCCGGCTCATGTACGAGTCTGGGGATTGGGATGTCGACCAGCGCATGCCGGCGAACTTCCTGAACTCCATGATCGAGTACACCAGCGTGCGCGTGGATCCCGACGAGCACGTGCTGCCCCTCGCCGATCCCGAGATGCTCGCCGCACCGTTCTGCTATCTCGCCGGGCACCGCCTGGTCGAGTTCAGCCAGGATGAGGGGCGCAACTTCGAGCGCTACGTGCGCAACGGCGGCTTCGTCTTCGTCGACGATTGCAATCACGACATCGACGGGCTCTTCGCGCGCAGCTTCGAAGCGCAGATGGCGCGCCTGTTTGGCGACGAGGCGCTCACCAAACTTTCCAACGATCACCCCCTATACCGCAGCTTCTTCACCTTCGAGGACGGTCCTCCGACCACCACCTTCGAGCTCAACGGCTGGGGCGACGATCTGGTCCACGACTACCTCAAGGCGATCGAGATCGACGGCCGCGTCGGGGTGCTCTACAGCAACAAGGATTACGGCTGCGAATGGGATTACGACTACCGCAACAAGCGTTGGCTGGCCGAGGACAACACGCGCTTCGCCGTCAACATCGCCATGTACGCCTTGATGCGCTGAGTGTTACCGATGGGTGATCCAACGAACCTGAGTGCGCAGCAGATCGATGCGCTCCTCGCCCAGCTGCAAAGCGTGCGGGAGAACGTAGCCAAGGTGATCGTGGGCCAGGAGGAGGTGGTCGAGCAGTTGCTGGTGGCCTTGTTAGCGGGTGGTCACTGCCTGCTCGAGGGGGTGCCCGGTCTCGCCAAGACCTTGCTGGTGAAGACCCTCGCCCAGTCTCTCTCGCTGGATTTCCGGCGCATCCAGTTCACGCCAGATCTGATGCCCTCGGACGTGATCGGCACGCAAATCCTCGAGGAGGATCACACCACCGGCCGGCGCGTCTTCACCTTCCAGCGCGGGCCCGTGTTCACCCACCTGTTGCTCGCCGATGAGATCAATCGCACGCCTCCTAAAACTCAGGCGGCCTTGCTCGAAGCGATGCAGGAGCGGTCCGTCAGCTACGCCGGCGAGAGCCACGTGCTCGAAGCACCGTTCTTCGTCCTGGCCACCCAGAACCCGATCGAGCAGGCCGGCACCTACGCGTTGCCCGAAGCCCAGCTCGATCGGTTCCTGCTGAACGTGCACATCGACTACCCGAGCGAGGCCGAGGAGCGCGAGATCATCGCGCGCACCACGGGTGGTGGCGAAGCCTCGGTGAGCGCGGTGCTCGCGCGGGAGGTCGTGATCGCGCTGCAGGGCCTCGTGCGCGAGGTGAGCCTCAGCGAGGCCTTGCTCGAGTACATCGTCACCCTCACGCGCGCCACGCGGCCCCAGCACTCGTCCGTGGTAGCGGTGAAAGAGTGGATCAAGTGGGGGGCGGGGCCCCGCGCGGGCCAGGCCCTGGCGTTGGCGTCCAAGGCGCGGGCGCTCCTGTGCGGACGTTACGGGGCGACGCAGGAGGACGTGCAGGCCATGGTGTTGCCCGTGTTGCGCCATCGCGTGCTCCTGAACTTCCACGCGGAAGCGGAAGGCAAGGACGTGTCCGACGTGGTGGC